>NZ_JABUZD010000117.1:0-520 GCF_014897875.1 Halomonas sp. 3A7M | reverse complement strand
CCTGAATTCAACTAATAAGTGCAGCACCTGCGGTTTCTAGTGCTCCTGAATATTCTCCTAAAAACACCTGGGCTGGAGTTCGGTATCCCAGCCGCTTTCTGGGTCTATCGTTCAGTTTGTGAACAACGCGTCGCAGCTCTGCATTAGTCACCTTCCGGAAGTCTGTACCTTTCGGAAAATACTGTCTGATCAGGCCGTTGGTGTTCTCGTTTGTCCCACGCTGGCCTGAGCAGTAAGGATCACAGAAATACACGGAGGCGCTAACCGCTTTTGCGACCGTCTCGTGGTCTGCAAACTCCGAGCCATTGTCTAGCGTGATCGTCTTCACCGCGCCCCGACGAGGCTTAAGTAAACGAACCATGGCTCTCTGCGTTAGGTCTGCCGTTACCTTTGGCAGACGTGCCGCTAACAAGTAGCCACTTCGTCGCTCTACCAACGTCACTATCCCCGCTTGCTTGTGCCCATAAAGCACCGTGTCGCCTTCCCAGTGACCGATGGTGAGGCGTTTTTCGATAGCAGG
>NZ_JABUZD010000116.1:0-2318 GCF_014897875.1 Halomonas sp. 3A7M | reverse complement strand
GTAAGCGCCGTTAAACCGACCCACTTGCCCTAACCGTATTGAGCCACTTTTTTTGAAGCAGGCAGCTCCGCATTCCAGGGCAAGAGTGTTTCGAGTTGTTCGAGGGTCACTGCATCGGCAATGTGCGTCAGCACATGATGGATGTAAGCCGACGGCTCCAGCCCGTTGGCTTTGGCCGTTTCGATCAGCGAGTAGCAGGTGGCGCTGGCGTTCGCGCCCTGCGAGGTATCTGCGAACAACCAGGCCTTTCGTCCCAGAGCGAACGGGCGGATGGCATTTTCGGCACCGGCATTACTGATCTTCAGGTCGCCGCGTTCGCAGTAGCCAACCAGGGTATCCCACTGGTTCAGGGTGTAGTCCATGGCCTTGCGGGTGAGCGAGCCTTTCAGCACCTTACTGGCGTTTTTCTCCAGCCAGGCCTTGAAGGCGTTCAGCAGCGGCAGGCTTTTTTCCTGGCGCACCCGATAGCGCTCGGCGTCACTCAGTTCGTTGGCGGCTTTCTCGACGGCGTACAGTTTACGGATATGGCTGAGGGCCACATCGGCTTTCGAGGGCTGGCCTTTTTTGCCCTTGGCCGGCGCGGCCCGGGAGGCGTCCACGAACTTGCGCCGGGCATGGTCCCAACAACCGATGCGGGTCAGGCCGTTTTCACGGCAGACTTGCCCATAGCCAGAGTAACCATCGGCTTGCAGGATGCCCTGGAAGTTATCGAGCAGGCGCACCGGCACCTGGCCGCCACGGGATGGGTCATAATCGAACAGTACCGAGGGTTTGCCGGGTGGCCCGCCTCGGGTCACCCACATCCACTTGTCCGATTGGGCTTTTTTGCCGTCCTCCTTGAGGACCTGGATACGGGTTTCATCGGCCTGCAGATAATCACTGCCGTTCTGGGTTTCCCGCATCAGGGTCATCAGCGGTTTGAACACGTCGTTCAGACGGATAATCCAGTGGGCCATGCTGGTGCGGCTCACCTCATGGCCCAGGCGCTTGAGCATTTGCTCTTGACGGTACAGTGGTAGGCCATCGGCGTACTTGGAGGTGATCAGGTAAGCCAGCAGTGACGGTGTGGCAATGCACTTGCCCAGCGGGTGTGTAGACCGGGCGGCAGCGATGACTCGCTCTTCGCCGTCCTGCTCGAACACGGCCTTTTCCTGCCAGTACTCCAGGACTTTCAGTTGGGCCGGGATATACTCCAGCTCTTCCTTCACTTTGGTGAAGAAGGTCTTGCTGGCGCCGACTTTTTCTTCGTTGCTGAGGGTCAGCTCAATACGCTCACGCAAGAGCGTGTCGGAGAAGCCGCGTTGACGGCGCTTGCGGGAGCGAGGCGGCGCATCGGCTTCTTCCACATCGTCAGGGAGTTCGTCGCGTAGTTCGTCAATCGCCACTTCCAGCTCGGCTTCATCGAACAACACGATCTGGTTGGGCTGTTTTTCACTGCTTGCGGCGAACTGCTGGATCTTCTTGTGGCGCAGGAGTTCTTCAAGGATCTTGATGTGGGCATCGCGGCTCTGAATGGCCTGATCACGTTGCTTTAACTGATCCTGATGGTTCTGGAGCGTTTCATCCTTCGCCGTCAGTTGTTCCTGCAAATCGCTGATAACCGACGCCATTTCAGCGGGTGAGAGACCGCTGAGATCGGGTGTTTGGGGCGTGTTATCAGACGTTTTTTTCATGGCGAAATTATAGCAAAAACAACGCCCTGACGCACTTAAAAAGTGCTACCCAACGCTCTCATAATGCAGGGTTTTATGGCCCTGGAGCAGGGTGATGTCGTAGCCGTCCAACAACCAGTTGATCTGCTCGCCGTTTAGCGGCATCAGCTCATCCGACGGGCCCGGCCATTTGAATTTTTCCTCGGCCAGGGACTTGTAGTAGAGCACAAAACCGTTGTCTTCCCACATCAGGCACTTGATCTTGTTGCGCTGCCGGTTGGTGAAAGCGTAAAGCGCGCCGGAGAACGGACTGTGCCCCAGCTCCTGCTCGACAATCAGCGCCAGGCCGTTGGCCTGCTTGCGGAAATCGATGGGCTGTCGATACAGGTAAATTTCCGGCAGGTCCCAGGAGGGGCGAAGATACCGGTGGCGCATTACAGTTGCCTCAGCACGGCACCGAGCAATTCCACATTGCCGGCGTGCAGGCCGGTGATCGAGACGCCGCCGGGCAAGGACACCGTTAACCCCTCTGACAACTCCGGGCCAGGCACTGCCGATACCTTGGCAAAGCCGGGCGACGACACGGGGTGTTCCGGAACCGACGCCTCCGGCTCGGTCAGCTTTTTGCGCCAGTAAACAAAGCGGCAATAGGTTAGCGACTGCTGT
>NZ_JABUZD010000012.1:0-26213 GCF_014897875.1 Halomonas sp. 3A7M | reverse complement strand
GAAGGTCAGCTTTTCAGGTACCATTTTGGAAGCGGCTGTTGGTGTTGGTTTTTGGTGTAAGGCCCTGAAACGTTAACACTTTCAGCCGCTTTCTTTTATACCCTGTGAGAAATCCGGGCTAGAGCAGCAATTACTACTGCCGCTTAACTACGCTTTAGGTGCTAGCATCGATATCCCGTGATGCATGGTCAATTAATTCAACCACATAAGGTGCAGGGCGCATTATTTAGCCCAGCTAGTCCGGGGCTTAACTGAAATTACCTAAAGTATTTGTAGGGCAGTGCCTATATCCGTGCTCAGCATAATGATAATCTCATTATTATTAATGTTTTCTCACTATTTAGCATGACAGACAAAGTGCGACACGGAATGTCGGAGCCTTCGCTTACACTCCTGATACCCCTCTGGTCGCCTTTGGTTGAAACAAGGAAACAGGCATGTCAGCTCTCTACGCCCCCGGTGCACGCGTGGTCATTCGTGACTGTGAATGGATTGTTCGACGCGCAGATGCCAGTGATGACGGCGGCTATATCCTAACGGTGGATGGCTTGTCAGAACTGGTCAGTGGCAAAAGCGCACGCTTTCTGACCAAGTTGGAAGAAGCTGAGAACGCTATTCGTGTGCTCGACCCCGCCGAAACCCGCTTAGAGCAAGACCTGACACCAGGCTTTGAAAAAAGCCGCCTGTTTATTGAAACCCAGCTGCGCCAGATCACCCCAGCAGATGACAACATTCACCTGGGCCACAAGGCCGCGATGGACCCCGTGCCTTACCAGCTAGACCCCGCACTGCAGGCGCTGAAGCAGAACCGCCAGCGTATTCTGATTGCGGATGCGGTGGGGTTAGGCAAAACCCTAGAAGCCGGCATTTTAATGACCGAGCTAATGCGACGTGGCAAAGGCAAGCGCATCCTGGTGCTCACGCTGAAAAGCATGATGACCCAGTTCCAAAAAGAGATGTGGAACCGCTTTACCATCCCGCTCACGCGGCTAGATTCTGCTGGGCTTCAGCGGGTACGCAACAATATTCCGGGTAACCACAATCCATTTTACTACTACGACAAGTCGATTATCTCCATCGACACCCTCAAGCAAGACAACGAATACCGCCGCCACTTAGAACAAGCCTACTGGGACATCATCGTGATTGATGAAGCCCACAACGTAGCAGAGCGCGGTTCAAGCTCTCAGCGTGCCAAATTGGCTCAGCTGCTGGCAGGGCGTTCAGACACCCTCATTATGCTCTCGGCTACGCCCCACGACGGCAAAGCGCGTTCTTTTGCTAGTCTGATGAACATGCTCGATCCCACGGCGATCTCCGACCCCGACGACTACGCAAAAGAAGATTTCCGCGACAAAGGCTTGGTCATTCGCCGTTTTAAGAAAGATATTCGCGACCAGGTGCAGCAAGAGTTCAAAGAGCGGGTAGTGAATGATATTTACCTGGATGCCTCGCCTCAAGAAGAAGCCGCCTATCAAGCGTTATTAGAGGTGCCTTTCACCTACAGGGGTGAGCACAGCGCCACCAAAAACGGCCAGCTAGTGCGCATTGGTTTGCAAAAATCCCTGTTTAGCTCGCCAGCAGCGGCCAAAGTGTCGGTTGAACAACGCATTAAAAAGCTAGCAGGCCGTGGGTCTGAGCATAAGCAGATAAGCGAAGACGAACAGCATGAAATTCAATCGCTGCAATCGTTACTGTTAGCGCTGCGAAACGTCACGCCAGAAAGTTTCAATAAATACCGCGAACTGATCAAGCTGCTGAAAAGCAGCGCCTTCGGCTGGAAGAAAACCAATACTGAAGACCGTCTAGTAATTTTTTCCGAGCGCATTGAAACGCTTAACTGGCTGCACAGCCAGCTGATTGATGATCTCAAACTTAAAGAAGATGCTCTGCGGATACTGCACGGCGGCATGAGCGATATCGAACAGCAAGACATCGTGGAAGCCTTTGGTAAGCAGGAAAGCAAGCTGCGCGTGTTGCTATGTTCCGATGTCGCAAGCGAAGGCATCAACCTGCACTACCTGTCGCACCGGCTAGTGCATTTTGACCTGCCCTGGTCGCTGATGGTGTTCCAGCAGCGCAACGGCCGGGTAGATCGTTACGGCCAAACCGAAACACCGATCATTACCTACCTGATTAACCAGAGCGATAACCCCCAGGTGCGCGGCGACCAGCGCATTCTTGAAATCCTCAAAGAGAAAGACGAGCAGGCCTACAAGAATATCGGTGACCCCGCCACCTTTATGAAAGTGCACGATGCCGAAGCCGAAGAAGGCCTGACCATGGAGGCCATGGCCACCGGCACCGATGCCAGCGTCTTCGATGCCCAGTACCAACCCGATGCCACCAACGAAGGCGACGACCTGCTGGCGCTGTTTCTTAACCCAGAAGCAAGCACGCCCAACGCAGAAGAAGCTGAACAGCACACGCAGCAAAAAACCAAACAGCGCTACAGCCTGTTTGCCAGTGATTTCGCCTTTGCCCACCAAGCGTTAGAAGCCATTAACCGTGAGCGCAAGCAGGTGGCATTTAGCGCTAACCAAGAGCGGCAAACACTGACCCTAACGCCTCCGGACGACCTCGACTACCGCTTTCGCTTTTTACCGCCGGAAATTCGCCCTCAAGATGGCAGCCTGATTCTCACGGCCGATAAAGCCCGCTTTGAATACGAGATCCGCCGCAGTCGGCAGGACGAAAATGCCTGGCCCAAGCTGCACTATTTATGGCCCCAGCACCCCGCCATACAGTGGTTGGAAGATAAGCTGCTGGCCCAAGTAGCCCGTCACAGTGCGCCAGTGCTTGCCCTGCCGGATGTCCAAGCGGTTACTCAAGCGCTACAGCCGGATGAAAGCGTCTTTCTAGTCAGCGGGTTGATTCCCAACCGCAAAGCCCACCCGGTTATTTGGCAATGGTTTGCTATCCGCTGCCGCACCTCACAAGCGCAAGGCGTGATAGAGATACAAAGCGCCGAAGAGTGGCTGCAGCAGTTGCAGCTGAACAACAAACTGCCCAACCGTGCTCAGCCGATCAATTTAGCCGCATTAGAAGCCCTTCGCCCGGCAGTGATTCAGGCCGCCAACGCCGAAATGCAGCAGCGCCAGCAGGCCTACGCCACTGCCAAACAAGCAGAGCTTGCTGAACAGCTAGCGGCGCTTAACGCACTAAAAAGCCGCCAGGTTAACCAGCTAAGCCTTCAGTTAGAGCGCTCCGGCCAGGCCGAACACTTTAAAGCCGCCCGCAAGGAAGAGCGCATGAACCGCATCGAGCGGGTGTTCAGCGAGTATGAAACCTGGGTGCAAGACACCCTGACCATCGAGCCGGTGCCGTTCATTCAGATCATTGCCGTGTTTACCCGGGAAAACGACTAACCGCCCGGGTGGGCTAAGGGAGCAATACCAGATGGCCGTACAAGAAACCGTCGCCACGTTCGTAGGCTTAACCAACGACAACGAATTCTTCAGCGCGCACTACCTGGCAGAAGTATTCCAGGGCGACTTTGCCAACACCATTGAAGAGTGGAACAGCCGCGAAGACACCGCCAAACAAGCAGGCAGGGAAGACCCAAGCCCCCACCGTGGCCTGCGTAACCTAAACCAGCGCTACTTTGCCTTGCGTCACAGGCTCAAGAGCGAGCGCAGCGCCGCCGAACGTATCCGCCTGCAGCGGGAGTTCTTTCAAGCGCTGATGAGCGTGCTAGGCATACCCTATCAGCCAGAAAACCGCGAAATTGCCCCCAATGCCGAGCTACCCGTGCTCAGCGTGCTGGGCGACCAGCTCTGGGTGCTAGGGGCGCTTGATGCCAACAACGAAGGCGAAGACCCGCTCTCCCTGGAGCTGCACAGTAACCAGTTCTTCGGCCCCGGCCCGCACCACGACAAGCTGAAGAACACCAGTTGGTACAGCATCCTCAACGACGCGGTGTTCCGGCAGTCGGCACCTTGTAACGAAAATCCGCCGCGCTGGGTGCTCTTGTTGAGTGATCGCCAAGGCATTTTGATTGACCGCTACAAGTGGTCGCAAAACCGCATGCTGCGCTTTGATTGGGAAGAGATCCTTGGCCGCCGAGACGAAAAAACCCTAAAAGCCACCGCCGTGCTGCTGCACTGGGAAAGCCTAGCGCCCCCTGAAAACGGTGGAAAGCAAGGCCAGTGCCGGCTAGACAGCCTGGACGAAAACAGCCACAAGCACGCCTTTGCGGTCTCCGACGACCTCAAATACGCCCTGCGTCATGCCATTGAATTGCTCGGTAACGAAGCCGCCGCGCAGCTCATCGAGCAGGCCCGCGAGCGCAAGGAAGGTATCTACAGTGGCGAAAATGCCCTAGACCCCGACCAGCTCTCCAAAGAGTGCCTGCGCACCATGTACCGCATTCTGTTTCTGTTCTACATCGAAGCGCGGCCAGAACTCGGCTACCTGCCCAGTAATGATGAAACCTGGCGCATGGGTTACAGCCTGGAAAGCCTGCGCGAGCTGGAAAACGTGCGCCTAACCACCGAAGAGAGCCGCCGTGGCAGCTACTTCCATGAAAGCCTGCAGCGCATGTTCCGGCTCATTTACGAAGGCTACACCATTAACCGCCAAGGCAGCCTGCACGAAAGCACCGCCAACGCCTTTACGCTGCAAGGGCTGGATAGCCACCTATTCGACCCCGCCAAAACCTCGCTGCTTAACCGCGTTACTTTCAGCAATGAAACCCTGCAGCAGGTGATTCAGAGCATGTCGCTGACCCGGCCCACCAGCGGCAGAAAACGCCGTGGCCGCGTCAGCTACACCCAGCTCGGCATCAACCAGCTAGGCGCGGTGTACGAAGCCCTGCTCAGCTACCGGGGCTTTTTCGCCACCCAAGACCTGTTTGAAGTCGCCCCCAAAGGCAACAACATCAACCCCGACGAACTTGATACTGGCTACTTTGTTACCCGCGAACAGCTAGAAGAGTTCGACGACAAAGAGCGCGTGTACGATCTGAACAGTGATCGCCGGAAAACCCTGCGCGTCCACCCCAAAGGCAAATTCATCTACCGCATGGCAGGGCGCGACCGGGAAAAATCCGCCAGTTACTACACCCCGGAAGTGCTCACCAAAAGCCTGGTGAAGTACACCCTCAAAGAACGCCTGACCGAAGACATCACCGCCGACAACATCCTCCAACTAACCGTGTGCGAACCCGCCATGGGCAGCGCGGCCTTCTTGAACGAAGCCGTCAACCAACTGGCCGAATCCTACCTCACCCGCAAACAGCAGGAACTGGGGGAGCGCATTCCCCATGAAGACTACCCGCGCGAACTCCAGCGGGTAAAAATGCACATTGCCGACCACAACGTCTACGGGGTCGACCTCAACCCCATCGCGGTAGAGCTAGCGGAAGTCTCCCTGTGGCTGAACGCCCTGAGCGGCGGCCACAACGTGCCCTGGTTTGGCTACCAACTGTTTACCGGCAACAGCCTGATTGGCGCCCGCCGCGAGGTGTACCCCGCCAGTGCGCTGAAAAAGCAGCACAAAGATGGCCTGTGGTACAACACCGCCCCGCGCCGCCTAGCGCCGGAAAGCCTGCTCGCCACACAAACGCCAACCGCAGGCGGGCGCAACGCCAATGAAATTTACCACTTCCTGCTCCCCGACCCCGGCATGGTGGGTTACAGCGACAAAACCGCCAAACAGCTGCGGCCAGAGGCGTTTAAGAAAATCAAAGCGTGGCAAAAAGCGTTTTGCGCCCCGTTAGACGAGCAGGAAATTAAAACTCTTCAGCTACTCAGCGAAGCGGTAGACCGCCTATGGCGGGAACACACCCAAATGCTGGCGCAAGACCGCAAACGCACCGAAGACAACCACCGCCTATGGGGCCAGCAGGGCGGCGACGAATACCACACCAGCACCCGCGAAAAAGACGACATACGCACCGGCGGCATTTTTAACACCAACGCCCGCATTGCCTCGCCGTACCGCCGCCTTAAGCTGGCGATGGATTACTGGTGCGCGCTGTGGTTCTGGCCGCTGGAAAATGTCAACCAGCTGCCCGACCGCAGCACCTGGCTGTTTGAACTCAACACGATTTTAAATTCTCAAGGCACCTTCGAGTTCGCCCCCGCTCAAGAAAGCCTGCTAGGCAGCCAGGGCGAAAGTGCACCCGCCACCGAAGAAGCCAACCCCTTCGCCAAACCGGTGGAAGACCTGTTCGCCGCCGACGAGCTGCAGCAAACCCTGCGTGCCGAAACCCGGCCCGAAACACAAGCCGCCCGGGAAGTCAGCAACCAGCGCGGCGATCTAAACCTGGAAAAGCTGTTCAAAAACCCCTTCTTCGCCAACCTAAAGTTTGCCCACCAGCTAGGCGAGCACTACCGCTTCTTCCACTGGGAACTGGCCTTCGCCGACATCTTTGCCAACCGCGGCGGCTTCGACATCACTCTGGGTAACCCGCCCTGGCGCAAGGTGGAATGGCAGGAAGGCGGTATCCTCGGCGACCACAACCCGGCCTTTGTGCTGCACAAACTCAGTGCCAAGCAACTGACCGACGAGCGCGAGGCGGCCTTCGAACGCAGCCCGCAACTGCAGCAGGCCTGGTTTGATGAGCTGGCGGAAGCGGAAGGTTCGCAGGCGTTTCTCAATGCCACCCAGAACTACCCGCAGCTCAAGGGTGTGCAGACCAACCTGTACAAATGCTTCCTGCCCCGGGCCTGGGCCAATTTGAACGGACAGGGCGTGAGTGGCTTTCTGCATCCGGAGGGGATTTATGATGATCCCAAGGGTGGGGGATTCCGTCGGGAGGTGTACAACCGTCTTCGTAGGCATTTCCAATACACTAACGTACGTCTGCTTTTTGCCGAAATTATGATATGGGTGAAGTTCTCGGTAAACATCTACGGTCCTTGCCGAGACGAACCAAAGTTCGATTCCATCTCGAATGTGTTCGACCCCTCAACAGTAGATGCATGCTATCAAAGTGATGGCTCTGGACCCGTGCCCGGGATTAAAAGCGGTATTGGAGAGGAGGAGAGCTCAAAGGGCAGCTGGGAGTTAACTGGCCACCGCGACCGTATTCTCGAAATCGGCTGGCACGAACTGGCCCTGTTCGCCCAGCTCTACGACGAAGCCGGCACCGATGCCCTGGAAGCCCGACTGCCGGCCCTGCACGCCCGGCAGCTCACCAACGTACTGGAAAAATTCGCCGCCCAGCCCCGGCGGCTGGGGGATCTGAAAGGGCAGTACTTCTCCACGGTAATGTTCGACGAAACCTATGCCCAGCGGGACGGCACCATCACGCGGGAAACCCGCTTTCCGGAAAACCCGGAACAATGGATACTCTCCGGTCCCCATTTCTTCGTTGGTAATCCGTTTTACAAAACTCCGCGACAGGAATGCAATACACCAAGGGCCTACGATCCTCTCGACCTGCAAACCCTGCCGGACGACTACCTGCCGCGCACCAACTACATCCCCGCCTGCGACCCCGCCACCTACCGCGACCGCACCCCGCGCGTGCCTTGGGTGGAAGAGGGCGAGCACCGGGAGCGGTTGGTGACGGAGTATTATCGGTTTGTCACGAAGTTTCAGCTTTCTCAGTCGGGCGAAAGAACTTTTTTGAACACGATAATTGCACCCGGGCTTGGCCACATAAATACGGGTGTGAGCTATACATTCAGAAGCGTGGACGACTTAATTAACTTCTCTGCGTTTTCAATCAGTCTGGTAGCAGATTTTTATATCAAGGCTACAGGACGACCTTCGTCGCAGAGCATAGTCCACACTCTGCCAGTCCCAAGCCTTCCTTCTAGTGTGAAAGCTAGGGCTTTGGCGCTGCAGAGCTTGACGAACATTTACGCCGACCTCTGGCAATCCAACTGGCAAGACAACTTCCGCCAACAACATTGGGCCACTCGCGAACCCATCGCCGCGTTGCCCCAGGACTTCTTTGCCAACCTCACCCCCGAGTGGCAACGCCACAACGCCCTGCGCACCGACTACGCCCGCCGCCAGGCCCTGGTAGAAATCGACGTCCTCGTCGCCCAGGCCCTCGGCCTCACGCTGGAAGAACTGCTCACCATCTACCGTGTCCAGTTCCCCGTGCTGCAACAGAACGAAGCCGAAACCTTCTACGACCAGACCGGCCGCGTCGTCTTCAGCGTCAACATTGGCATAGCAGGCGTAGGCCTGCCCAGAAAAGCCAACAAGAAGGAACTCACCGAAGGCACCTTCTACTGCATAGACGCACCAGAAAGAAAAGAAGACGACATCGCCCTCGGCTGGGAAGACATCCAGCACCTGCAGGAAGGCAGCGTTTACAAAACCTATAAGGACGACACGCTTCCGGGTGGGCCGGTGGAGCGCACCGTGGCATACAAAGCCCCGTTCTTCAAGCCAGATAGGGAAGAGGATTATCGAGTGGCTTGGGGGATTTTTGCCGGAGCTGAGCAATAAAAGAATTTGGCATGAAGCCAAATGCGCGACCGTAGGGATCGCGTAGTAAAAGAGTGGCAGAAGCCACAATGAAAACATGAATCAAAAGGGATCATTGTAATGAAAATGCTTAAATTAGGCTTGATAGTGTCCGCGCTTGGTTTTTTAGGAGGTTGTGCTGCTGCTGGGGTTACCGGACTGCCTAGCGATACGGCTGAGAAAAATTTCGTATTCGATAAAGAGTTCGATAACGTGTGGGAGGCAACGGTAGAGTGGTTTGCCAGCAATAATACGCCTATTGATAATGTTGATAAAAACTCAGGGCTTATATCTTCAAATTATGGCCTAAATCCAGGCTCAGGGATAATAAATTGTGGCCAGCCGACGGGCAATGTAGGCTTATTACAAGCTAATTTCGAGGATGTTAACGCAAATATTAATGTGATTGTCCGTGATCAAGGGGAGCAACAGACGAGAGCGACAGTAAATATTTTTGGTAAAGCACTTGTTGTGGTTAGAAATGGCTATGGTCAAGTAATGAGCAGTGCCTCTGTTGATTGTGTGTCGACGGGTAGTTATGAAAAAAGCTATCAAGATTACGTCGATAACTACTAAAATTTTGTCAGCACCTTTTTAAGAGGTGCTGTGTTCATTTTATTAATAAAATAATTGGCTTATAAGCAGGCTTAAAATGAAAGAATTTAAAATTTACATGCATCCAGCCGGAATGCACGAAGCAGTTAAGCAGGGATGGTCTTGGCCAGGATTCTTTTTTGGCCCTATATGGGCGCTGGTCAAAAAATATGGGGTTTGGGATCTATCTTACTGGTAACTGTAATTGTGCTTGCACTGTTCCCAGCCAGTTCGGATATAGGACTGCTAGCTTCGTTGGTAAACTTCGGTATCTATATTACATGTGGTTTGAACGGTAACAGCTGGCGCGAAAAGAACTTAGTCTCCCGCGGGTATGAATGTCAGAAGTTGGTTGAGGCCGCTAATACAGATAAGGCAATGGCCATTTACTTAGGTGATGAGGCTTAAAATTCACAGTATTGAAGTGGGAGGTTAATTGAACAGTGCGGTTATGCAGAAAATTAGTGTGTTGGGAGTGTTTAGGAGGCGGAGCGATGAAAGCTAACTATAAACATTCAGCTTTATTTAAGGGTCGTTAGATAAGTTTCAGGATTTGGAGCGATAAATGTTAAAAATACTAAAATGCTTCAGCAGGGAAGAGATAGATCCTTCAGGTTATGTTTATTATGCCAGGTTTCAAGAATTTGGTGTTAAGTTTTATGTTATTGGGTTTTCTAAGGAGGAATCGCTTGAAAAGCACTTGACTGAATATGAAAACGGAGAGGGTGAGTGTATTGATAAAATTTTCTTCTTCACTTTTAGAAGTGATGGGTGGGACGTTTGTCAGCGTATGTTTGATATTTTGAAAAAGAAGAGGAGCTTTAGAAGGTATGGAAAAGAACCTAGCTTACCATTTTATGGTAAAGATCAGTCTAATGTTTTTGCCTACGATGTTTTAGGGCTAGATGCAGAGCTCTATAAACTGAGTAAAGAAGCTGAAGCCAGTAGGCAAGACGCAGGTTTTGGTTGTCTCGTCATTTTTTTAGGACTAGTGCTAATTCCTTTTACTGCAGGTGTTTCGATCATATTAATAATTGTTTTTATAGGGTTTGTGGCAATGCATCCCTACTTAACGAAACACGCTAAAGAAATAGAGGGAAAAGCAGCTCCTGAGCTACCTCCGAAGCTTCAAGGGTTAGTCGATGCATTAGTTTCCAAGCGTGATTTTCAATAATGCTTACCGCATGTCTTGATAGTGGCTATGCATAGGCTAACGTTAAGTTCACTGATTGCTAATATTAATTAATTTTGATGGGTGGTTGATGCTATGACGAAATCTTTGATGTCAGTTTTTGAATCGCTTTCAGCAAGCAGTGTGACTAGCGTTTTTGTGGCGATAATTTTGGTAGCCGGCATGCTCTGCTTTTTGTTTTATTTAATAGGCTGGTTCAAGCGTTTAACAGCCTATGCCTCTAGTTTGCTCACATCATTAGGTATTCTTGGAACTTTTACCGGCATCATTATTGGCCTAATGCACTTTGACGCAAGCAGTGCTGAAGCTATTGATGCCAGTATTTCTGGACTATTGGATGGTCTAAAGACGGCGTTTATTACTAGCTTGGTGGGTATGGCGGCAGCGATTGTTTACAAAATACTAACGTCTACTATCCCACCTGTTCCTGAATGGCGCCGTCAGCAAGATAGCAGCGCTTCTCAAACGAATGAAGATGCGACGGGTAATGACCTGCTACAGGCGATTCAGCTAGGTAATGAGCAGCAAGCCACGCACCACACTGAACAGCAACTAGAGCTAGAAAAACTGAATAAATCGCTCACCGGTGAAGGCGATAGTTCGTTGAGTACCCTAATCGGTAAGCAGCGCTTGGAAAATCGTGAGTTTAACGAGGCACTTTGTAAGCGGTTAGATGCTCTTCAAGAGACGAATCACGCCATGGCAGAGCGATTAGCTGCTCAGCAAACGCAGCTGGCGGATGATATGGCCGCGTCTCACCAAACGGCGAGTGAGCAACTTGCCGCGCTACAAACAGTGGTATCGGTAGTCAGTCAGCAGCAGGAGCGTTTCGAGCGTTTCGCTACAGATTTGGAGCAGCAGCTTAAAGATTTTGCCGAAATGCTGTCCAAATCAGCCACTGAGCAGATGATTGAAGCGCTGAAGAACGTGATTGCAGAGTTCAATGACAAGCTGACTGAGCAGTTTGGTGAAAACTTCAAAGCGCTGGATGCCTCGGTGAAAAAGCTGGTTGACTGGCAAGAGAACTATAAAGAGCAGCTAGGCGAGATGCGTGCCCAGTTTGATCTTTCCGTTAAGGCGTTGGCTGATTCAGAACAATCAGTAAGCCATATTAGCCAGTCGGCCGCCACCATCCCTGAAACCATGTCAGGGATGCAGGTGTTGCTGGAGACATCGCGCCATCAAATTGATGAACTAGAGCGTCATTTAAGCGCCTTTGCAGAAATGCGCGATAAGGCGGTTGAGGCCGTGCCGCAGATGCAGCAGCAGGTTGAAGCGAGTATGAAAGATGTCACGCAGGCTGCCACTACCGCCAGCGAGCATTATCAAACGCTGTTGACAGACTCTGACCACTACATCAAACAACACAATAAATCGGTTGCTGAGTTCCTCTCAAGCTTCACCACGACAACGAATGAAAGTACAGCCAAGCTGCGCTTGAAAGTGCTGGTGAACTGAAAACGACGTTGAGCGAAGGCACAACGAGCATCGGCACTGAATTACAGCGTCAGTCCAACGAGCTTGAACGCCATTTCAATACGTCCAGCCAGGGGTTGGAAAAGAGTACGCAGTCATTGATGGAAGCGTCAGAAGGTTTTACGAAAGAAACCCAAGCGATGCTTGAACAGCTCAAACAGGGTGGGGTCGATGCCGGCAAGCAGATCGAAACTATCCAGGCCCAAGTAAAAGAAAGCACTGAGGAGATGCAAAAGTATCTGACACGGAGCTTTGATGAGATTACTGCCGCGCAAGCTGAGCAGATGAATAAGGCGTATCAGCAAATGGCGGGGTTAATTGAGGACGCCGCCAAAAAAGGTAAAGAAAGCGTACAGGAACAGGCACAGCAGCTTGATGAAAGCATGCAGGAAGAAATCAATCGCGTTATGCAAACCATGGGTACGGCACTAGCACAAATTGCCGGGCGCTTTACTGAGGACTATCAAAAGCTCACCGCACAAATGCAGCAGGTTGTTGATAGCGCCCGTGATGGAGGACGTTGAGCATGAGCTGGATACAGCGGGTGTTACCTCCATCAAAAGTGCAGAAAGCAACAGAAGCTGATGAAGAGCATCATTGGTTGTCTGTTTCGGACCTAATGGCCGGGCTAATGATGGTCTTTTTATTTATTGCCGTGGTGTTTATGCGCAATGCCTGGGTGGAAAAGGAGCGCGTTACGGAAGTGGCCGTGGCGTATCAAGAGAACCAGGTGGCGCTTTACCAGGCATTGATGGCTGAGTTCGAAGACGATCTTGAGCAATGGGAAGCGGCGATCGACGATACCACCTTGTCATTCACATTTCAGTCACCAGAGGTCTTGTTTGCCACTGGTTCGACAGAGCTACAGCAGCGCTTTCGGGATATTTTGGCAGATTTTTTCCCTCGCTACCTAAATGTGTTAATGCAGTTTTCAGACTCTATAAACGAGGTGCGCATTGAAGGCCATACCAGCAGTGTCTGGGGCATGAATACGCCCGAAGATGAAGCCTATTTTAACAATATGGAGCTTTCGCAGGGGCGTACGCGCACGGTGTTGAATCATGTGTATGGACTGGATGAGGTAACACCGCTAAAAGGCTGGGTAAAAGCCAACGTCGCTGCCGTTGGGTTCTCTTCTTCACGTTTAGAGTTAACGGGTGAAGGTATAGAAGACCGAGAAGCCTCACGACGCGTGAGTTTTCGTGTAATCACCAATGCCGATACGCAAATCCGCAAGATTCTGGAGCAAGGCGGATGAAGCTGACCGTTGATCTCTCGGCCCTGCTTGCCCAGCCTAAGAAGATGGGCGATACGGTGGTGGTAGAAATTAAAGAGACGCGCTTGCCACCGCTTTCACGCGAAGGTGTGCAGTTACAATCGTTGGACGACTTACGAGTCGTCGACGGCCTGCTAGCACATGGCAATACTCAGGTGGTGCTTTATATTCAAGATCATAGTTTCAAGTATGAACGCGCATTGGTGTCACCGCGTGATGCTAATCGGTTTCATATTGCGGAATGCAAAACTATTCAAGATATGCGGGCGTCTGGAAGATTTGAGCGTTACGTTGTCACCAATAATGCTTCTGGCAAGTTCTACGCAACAAATGGCCACGGCGGAGGGGAGTATATCGAGCTTAATGTGTGTATGAACTGTTTGGAAAAGCTCAATTATCAAGGATATCGTCAGAAAATAAAATCTGAGCGCTATCAAATGGTTAGTCAATTCCAAGCGGAAGAGTTCTTTGAGAAATACAGTTCATTTTTCGGTAGTTTTCCCAGCCGACAAGCAGGTGGCAAAGATGGCTATACCGACGATTGGGCTGCCATCTCTCGTCAAATGCGCGAAGCAGCAAATTTTTGTTGTCAGGAGTGTAAAGTCGACCTTTCTGCTCATCCGCGCTTGTTACATACCCATCACATCAATGGTGTAAAGCACGATAACAGTCCACGTAACCTTAGTGTGCTGTGCATCGACTGCCACAGTAAAGCGCCAAATCACGAACGTATGCATGTGCCTCATAAAGACCGCTTAACAGTTGCCCGATTGAGGCGTGAGCAAACCCAAGTGAAAATAGGCTCAGGTTGGGATGCGATTGCTAAATTTGCAGACCCTGCAGTTGAAGGACTCATATCACAATGCCGTGCCGTTGGTGTGCCAGCACCGGATGAGTGTGGTATCGATATTACGAATGAGTCTGGAGAGGTAGTAGCCAATCTAGAATTGGCTTGGTGGAAAGCCAAAATAGGAGTTGTGATACACGACAAAGATGCAGAAGTAGCGCGCCGCCAGGGGTGGCGAGTTGACAAAGTTAACTACACGATTGAGCACGCGCATGAACTTAAAGCGGCGCTCTCTAGGTGTTAATTGGTTGAGATAAGAGAGTATCTAACCACTTTAAAAAGATCACAAGAAGGAACTCCTATGATCCCCGGCCTACTTGCTAGCGAAGTATCTGCCGCCCTGCGTGAGTTTATTATCACGGGCTTTGAAACCGAAACGGCACCTTTCAAAGGTGAGTTTCAGCGTTTAGTGGAAGAGCAGCAGGGTGGCGAGGCGTTTATCAAAGGGCCGTATATTTCGATAGGCTTGCCGTTCTTGACGGGGGCGGCAGGTCGGGATTTCTTCAAGGGATTTGAAACTGAGTTTCCTCCTTATGCCCACCAAGAGCAGGCGTGGCAGCGCTTGGCCTCTGACCGGCAAGCGGCCAATACCCTGGTGGCGACGGGTACGGGTTCTGGTAAAACCGAGTGTTTTATGTACCCGGTGCTGGACCACTGCCAGCGGGTGGGTGGCCCAGGCATCAAAGCCATCGTCATTTATCCAATGAATGCGTTGGCCGCCGACCAAGCCAAGCGGTTTGCCAAAGAAGTTCACCAACAAGCAGCGCTGAAAGGCCTACGGGTAGGGTTGTTTGTAGGCGGCGATGGGCAGGGCAGCAAGGTAATGGGGCCAGAGCAGGTGATTACGGATAAAGACACCCTGCGCAACAGCCCGCCTGATGTCCTGCTTACCAACTATAAAATGTTGGACTACCTGCTGATGCGTCCCAAAGATCAGGTGTTATGGGCACACAATGGGCCTGATACGCTGCGCTATTTAGTGGTGGATGAGTTACATACCTTTGATGGCGCCCAAGGGACAGACCTCTCTTTGTTGATCCGCCGTTTACGTGCTCGCTTCGGTATGCAGCCCGAGCAGCTTATTTGTGTGGGTACTTCTGCAACGCTTGGCGGTGATGATAGCGTCAACGGGCTGCTTTCCTATGCGGGGGATATTTTTTCCAGCCCGTTTGGGCGTGACTCGGTCATTGCTGAACAGCGTATGAGCGATACCGAGTTTTTGGATAACATCGCGTTTTTGAACCTGAACCCTGACATTGGCCCGGAAGAGCTGCAGGCGGCGCTGCAAGAGGGGCTGGATGCGTATTTGCATACTGCGTATCAACTGTTTTTCAGTAAAGCGCCTGAAGAGGCATTATCTGCCGAGTTAGGGCGCAGGATATTAGGGAGTGAATTAAAACAGCATGGTCAGCTTGCCAACTTGCTGCGTCAAATAAAGCTGGGCACCGGTACCCCTGCCTTTCATGAGCTGGTAAGCAAGTTGGCAGCTCAAGTACCGCAGCGTTTTGCCCGCCAGCCTGAGCAGGCATTGTTGGCACTGTTATCGTTAGCGGCCCATGCACGAGATAAGGTAGGGCGGCCCTTCGTTCAACTGCGTATGCAGCTGTGGTCGCGGGAGCTACGGCGGATTGTGGGTACGTTGCGTGAGCCTGAAGTAGCGGCTGCTACCTTCATTTCAGAAAGGGAGGCGCCTGAAAAATATGAACAGGTGTCGGAATGCCCGCCACTGTTGTCGTTTGGTGACGACCAGCCGCCTAAAGATCAGTCTCAGGTGCGATTACCGCTAGTACAGTGCCGTGAGTGTCATGGCACTGCGTGGTTAACCCGAATGGAGGGAGGCGCTGTAACAGACGATGTGGTGGAAACGGAGCTTCAGGCCATTTATTCCAGCTTCTTTAGCCACCATGCGGAAACCACGCTGTTGCTGCCGTGGCAGCAAGGTGAAAAGCAGTCGCCTGCAGGCAAGGTGCTGCATAATTTTAAGGTGTGCCGCCAATGCGGCAAAACAGCAGCGGCGGACTTTGCCGGTGCATGTAAAGGGTGCCAGGCAGGTAATGAAGCGTTAGTGCGGGTGAGCAAACCTCATCAACTGAAAGAGGTCACCCGTGGCACGGTCAATCGTGTGGTTCACGAGCACGACTGCCCCTACTGTGCGGCCAAGTCGTCGCTGATTGTGTTTGGGGCACGGGCGGCTAGCCTTAGCGCGGTGGCGATTCATCAGCTGTTCAGCAGTCGTGATAATGATGACCGTAAGCTGCTAACGTTCAGCGATTCGGTGCAGGATGCCACCCATCGCGCAGGGTTCTTCGCGGCGCGTACTTGGCAAAATAATGTGCGAATGGCGCTTACCCAACTGCTGGAAAGCCAACCTGAGCCGTTACCTATTTTGCAGCTGCCAGAGCAGTTTGAAGCGTTCTGGCTGAACCATGCTGAGCAACAAGGGCGGCTAACACTGCCTTATTATCTACGCGAGTTTATGCCCCCCGATCAGCGCTTTAGCGCTGATTTTGAGCACTTTGAGCAAACCGGTGAGGTGAAGTCGCCAGAGCGTCTGCTACCGCTAATTCGTCAGCGCATGTTGTGGCAACTATTGGAAGATTTGGCTTGGCGCGCTCAGGTGGGACGTTCGCTTAATCGGCTTGGTATCGCGGCGCTAGATTGGCCGTTAGCACAGGTTGAGCAAGCGGCTGCTCACTGGGCTGAAGTGGCTGATAATACCTTGGGCTATCGAATCGACCGTGCGGCGGCGGTGGGTTTAATGGTGGGCTTGATGCAGCACTTGGTGGCGCTGGGGGCTGTCGGCTTAGAGGATTTACGCTATTACCGTGAAAAGTCGGGCACGGCGTATTTGCTCAAGTTTTTGAACTATGTGCCTCCTTTGGGGCCTGGCTCGCCAAGGCCTCAATATCCAGCCACTGGTAACGGTGAAGGGTACGAACCGCTCTCCCATAGCCAAAACGTGCCTTCGTGGTACGAGCGTTGGTTAGCATGCTTAAACCCCGATGCACTTGTTGACAAAAAACAGCGTGAGCAAGTAATAGTGGCTGCGTTGGATTCGCTTTGCGCGACGGGGCTTGTGCAGCAAGAACACAATGAGCGTGGTGTGACGCTATGGGCATTAAACCCTGAGCAGCTGGCAATTACGTGCAATATCCAAGCAGTCGAATGCCCAGGGTACCGGCCTTTGCATGTGCCCGCAGGTCATGCGGCTCTTTGGTTAGGGTTGCCACTGCTTAATGCGTCTGACCCGCGGCGTGTATACGAGCATACGCGGCCGCTGCGTGATTCGCTCTATCGCACGCTTTTCCGGCATGGTGAAATTCATCGGGTAATTGCCCATGAGCATACCGGCCTGCTGGCCAGCAGTGACCGCACTCGGGTAGAAAACAGCTTTATCAAAGGCGATAAGCCCTGGGAATATAACCTGCTTTCCGCGACGCCAACGCTTGAAATGGGGATTGATATTGGCGATCTTTCCAGCGTTTTGCTGTGTTCAGTGCCGCCTGCGCAAGCCAATTATTTGCAGCGGGTAGGCCGTGGGGGACGCCGGGATGGCAATTCATTTGTATTGACCGTGGCGAATGGCCGCCCTCACGACTTGGTGTTTTATGCCGACCCAAGCCGAATGTTGGATACTCCTGTTGAACCCCCTGCGGTTTTCTTAAAAGCGCGCCATGTTTTGCGCCGCCAGCTGTTAGCTTACGCGATGGACTGCTGGACGCGCGGGGCAAAAGGGGAAAATGTCGTGCCTTCGAGGATGCAGCCAGTCTTGGATGCCGTCGAGAAGACACAGCAAGATCGTTTCCCGTACACACTGTTGAACTTTATTGAGCACAACATGCAGGAGGTGTGGGATGGTTTTGTCAGGCATGTGGCAACTGAATTAAGCGATGAAGACCAAGAACTCTTGCGCCAATACTTGTTTGGTGGCCCGCAGCATAGTGAAGACCACCTGCGGCTCTATGTGTTGAATCGGCTCAGAGTCGTCGCTGATGAGCGCCAGCGAATGGCCGATACCATTAAAGAGTTGGATAAGCAGTTGGAAAAACTGCGTAAGCAGCCCCAGGACGAGCATACCCAAGCAGAAATAGTGGAGTTAGAGCGGGAAGCAGCCGGCTACCGGGGTATGCGTATCCGTATGAATAAGCGCGAAACGCTGAATTTCTTTACCGATGAAGGCTTGTTGCCGAATTATGCGTTTCCTGAGGAGGGTGCAACGCTTCACTCGGTGATTTTTCGCTCTGATAAAGCTGTCGCCGCCAGCGGCGCCGAGCGTGAGTTCATCAAGCGTGAATATGAGTACCAGCGACCTGCCCAGGCGGCACTCACAGAGCTGGCGCCTGAGTCGGTATTTTATGCGGGTAACCGCCGAGTTACGGTAAGCCGCGTAGAAACGGCTAAGGGGCGTAATATTCAAGATTGGCGCTTCTGCCCCCGCTGCCACTACTCCGCCCCGGCGGATGATCCTAGTGCAGGGTTTAACAGTAAAACCTGTCCCCGTTGCCACACTACTCAGTGGTGTGACCAAAGCGCTCGTACCAAAATGCTGAAAATGACTCAGGTATATGCGTTCACCAATGCGAAAGATGCCCAGTTGGATGACCGTTCTGATGATCGCGAGCCGGTGTTTTTCAATAAACAGATGTTAATTGACTTTGCACTGTCAGATATTGCGATTACTTGGGTGTTGGATGATAAAGATAAGCCCTTTGGTTTTGAGTTCATCCGGGCGGCTAACTTCTTGGAGGTGAATTTTGGCCGACGAGAAGGCGAGGAGATGTATTTTGATGTGGCTGGTGAGCATATCCAGCGGGCTGGTTTTCCAATTTGCCGAGAGTGCGGCTCGGTACAAACCAAAGCGGCAGCGGCCGGTAAAAAAGAGGCTGAGCATCTAAAATCGTGCCGTTATTCCCGTGGCCCTAAAAAATTAGCGAGCGGTAAAGAAGATAGCGGTATCGAAAATTGCTTATATCTTTACCGGCGTTTTACCTCGGAAGGTTTGCGTATTTTGCTTCCCAGGTTGGCAACAGGAGGAACAGAGGAGCAGGTGAACTCCTTTGTAGCGGCGCTACAGCTGGGTTTAAAACGTCGTTTTGGAGGCAAAGTTGACCACTTGCGGGTGGCGCACCAAAGCGAGCCGATAGGGGAAACTGATGAGCGTCGGCACTTTATTGTGCTGTATGACTCAGTGCCTGGCGGTACGGGCTATTTACACGAGCTGCTAAGCCGAGCGGACAACATGCAGGCGGTGTTTCAGATGGCTTATGAAGTCATGGAGCGCTGTGACTGTTACGACAACACGATGGATGGCTGTTACCGCTGTTTGCTGGAGTATCGCAATGCCTATGGCATGGAAAGTACCAGTAAAGCGCTGGCGCTGGAAATGCTAAAGGATATTGTGAAAGGCGGCCATCAGTGGGTTAAAAACGAAGAGTCTTTGAGTGCTTTGGGTGGCAACCCATGGATAGATAGTGAACTAGAAGCGCGTTTCCCAGAAGCTCTGGCGCGTTTTTCCGGTGCGCCCTGCGTAGCTGAGCGCAAGGTGCGAGTATCTCAGGATGTGGTGCGTGGTAAGCATGGTTATCGGTTAACCATTGGCGAGGTGGGCTATGAGCTGGAACCGCAGGTAGATCTGGGGGCTGCGGAAGGCGTTCAGTTTGCTAGCCGCCCAGATTTTGTGATGTGGCCCGTGCGTAGCGAGCTCGCGCCGGTGGCTATTTTCCTGGATGGCTACCAATACCATGTTCACGCTGTTAGCAATGACCTGCTTAAACGCCAAGCGCTGATTCATGCTGGTTTTGTGGTGTGGTCGCTAAATTGGTACGACATCAATAGCGTTCTGGGCGATAAAGCGATGGATGTACCCCTACCGGCAGGAATGACCTCTCCTGAGCATAATCATCAAGCGATAGCGGGGCTGGCCAAGGTGGCGGGGGTTAGCAATGCTGCTGAACATTTGGGTCAAACGACTTTCGAGCTACTGCTGCATTTCCTTTGTGAACAGAATATGGATGCCCTAGCGAAGCAGGCATTACTGTTTCTATTCCAGTGTTTGCCTGGTAAATCCCTGGCTGACCCCGCTATTAAACAGCAGGTACAAGATAACCTAAGTGGGCTACCTGCTTCGTTTACTGATTTAACACCTGAGCCAGTCGCGCTAGCAGGCAGTGTAACGCTGTTAGATCAGTCCGGCCCAGCCACGCTAACGCTGGAGGTGGTGGCAGCGAAAACACTGTTAACGTCAGCAGATGTAGCCAGTGCGTTGGTGACGCTTGGTTATGATATGCACAACAGCAGTGAAGAGGCTGCCCGGTATCAGTGGCAGCGATTGTGGACAGCGTTTAATTTTCTGCAGTTCTTGCCAGTGTTCTACGCATGGATGCCAGAATCAAAAAACAGTGGTATCGCTGCGGGCCTACTTTGGCCACCACAGCAGCTATCTTCAGCGGATGCTTCTTCCTGCCAGTACCCTGAATGGTTCACGCTGCTAGATGAGCCCCTCGCAACCGCCCTCAAAAGCCACAATATCGTATGGCCAGCGCAGGCGAGAGTCGCAGAGGAGCTGACAGCCGGAGAGTTCGATGAGGTAGTGGGGGAGGTAGAGTTGCAATTTGACGTTTACAAGGTCGCACTGCTGTTAGAAGAACTAGAAGATCAAGCCGCTGCAAGGCCTTACTTGGAAGCGGAGGGTTGGCATATTTGCACGTCTGCCGATGCGTTGGCAGCCACCTTACTTGAATTGGACTCAGGAGCTTGAAATGGTCAGCGTAGCCTTCTCTGAAAAGTATTTTGAAAGCTTGCTAAAGCTCACACCTAACGAGCAGAGCCAGGCAAACAAAGCAGTGATGCTGTTTCAGCAAGACCCTCAGCATGGTGGGTTGCATTATGAACGCCTGACCGCTTTTAAAGATAACAAGCTGCGTTCCATTCGTGCCAATCAAGATGTACGCATAATTTTGGCTGCTGCTGAAAAAGAAAACCTTTATCTGATGCTGTATGTAGACCACCACGAACCGGCGTATACGTGGGCGTCAAAGCGCAAGGTAGAAGTGAACCCCAATACTGGTAGCTTGCAGATGTTTACGGTGGAGGAGGGGGTATTAGAGCCGCCTGCTCATCAGCCTGCAGCGCCGGTGGCGGCTGGCTTATTTGATGCTATCCGTGACCGGCAATTAATGCAGCTAGGTGTGCCGGAAGAAACAATCCCGCTAATACGTAGCATGAAAATTGAAGCAGATCTTGAGACTGCCCGCGTTAACGATCAGCTTCCGCCCGATGCTTATGAGGGGCTGTTTATGTTAATGGCCGGAGCGAGTTTTGAAGAGGCGTATCAAGAAACCGTGCCTGCAGCACCTGACAGCGTGGATACGGACGACTTTAGTGCTGCGCTAGCACGTCCTGAGTCTCGGGCGCACTTTGCAGTGGCAGAGAATGAGCAGGCGCTGCAAGAAGTGCTTAACCAGTCGCTGGAGAAATGGCGCGTCTTTTTACATCCCGCCCAGCGTCGCTTAGCGAATGGCGATAAAAATGGCCCTGTACGTGTGTTAGGTGGGGCGGGTACTGGCAAAACGGTGGTGGCGATGCACCGTGCTAAGTGGTTAGCAG
Organism: Halomonas sp. 3A7M; assembly: GCF_014897875.1. Lineage (NCBI taxonomy): Bacteria > Pseudomonadati > Pseudomonadota > Gammaproteobacteria > Oceanospirillales > Halomonadaceae > Halomonas > Halomonas sp. 3A7M. The sequence goes on along the minus strand of NZ_JABUZD010000012.1, from coordinate 4,793 downwards.
AACGGCTTGTGGAGCAGTCGGAAGCCAGTGAAAGCCATGTGCTATTCACCACGTTTACCCGCAATTTAGCGACTGATATTCAGCAGAACCTAAATAAAATATGCTCTCAGGATGTATTGAAGCGCGTTGAAGTCGTCAATCTTGATGCCTGGGTGGTGAGCTTTCTCAAAAAGCTAGGCTACGACTACGGTTTGCTGATGGACGCTAAAGAAGAAAACAGACTGTGGAATGACGCTTATTCCGAGAAGCCTGCCAGCTCTGATCTGACGCTGGCATTTTTTAAAGAAGAGTGGTCTAGAGTGGTTCAGCCTCAGTCTGTCACGACGCTTGATGCCTATAAAAAAGCGTCGCGCCTAGGGCGTGGTACGCGCTTAAACCGCCAGCAACGCGTGGAAATTTGGCCTGTCTTTGAGCGCTACCGTCATCTATTGGCCAGTAATCATCTTAAAGAAGCAGATGACGCTTATCGTGATGCTCGCCAGCTCTTGGAAGCGAACCCTGACCTGCGGCCATCCATCAGCTCCGTCATTGTTGATGAGGCGCAGGATATGGGTACTCAGGCGTTTATGCTACTGAGGGCTTTAGTGCCTGAAGGAAAAAACGACCTGTTTATGGTAGGTGACGGGCATCAGCGTATTTACGGTAAAAACAAAGTTGTACTGGGCCAGTGCGGTATTAATATTCGCGGCCGCAGTGCGCGGTTAAAAGTGAATTACCGCACCACCGATGAGACGCGTCAACTGGCGGTGAGCGTGTTGGAAGGCGTGGCTGTTGATGACTTAGATGGCGGTGAAGATACTCAGGCGTTTTATCACTCTTTGATGCACGGCCCTGCGCCAGAAATACGCTGCTTCGATAGCATGGACGAGCAAGCTGAGGCGATATTAGCGTCTATGGAGGGCAACACGTTAGCGCCAGAGACCTGCTGTGTGATTGCGCGAACGCGTAAAGAGGTCACAGAACTAAAGCATGCGTTGGAAAGTCGTCAACAGCGATGTCATTTATTGGACGGTCGTAGCACGCGCACGCCAGATGGTGCGCTTAACCTTGCCACTATGCACCGAGTAAAAGGCCTTGAGTTTGATGCTGTATTCATCGCCTCGGTTAATCGTGGACTACTTCCGCTCGATTTTGTAATGAGCGCTGCCGCAGATGCTGTTACCCGCCGCCAGCGAGAGAACGAAGAGCGGGCTTTGGTGTATGTCAGCCTTACGCGCGCACGAAAACTGGCCTTTGTATATGGTTATGAGCAAATGAGTGAGTGGTTTAGCGCAGGGTTTTAATAAGTCGCATTAAATACAGGCTGAAAAATTGTTCCCTCAGACAAATGCTGCTCGACACGGGCAGCTTCTAATATTTCTCGCTCTGAGGGATAGTGCCGCAATAGTCTCTTTGCTTCTACGCGTACGCCTTCAGGAAGGTGTCTACTCTGGCTAAGTTCGGCCAGGAATTTGTGAGTTTGGATAATGGCGCGTGTGCGCTCACTTGGAGTGGTCATAGAATTTACTCCTGATGAGAAAAAGCCACCACAAGTAATAATGACGGCTTTTACAGTGTTAAAACGCTTCGATGTTATGGCGTTAACGAGCAGGCTAGCTGAGGCTGCCAAAAAATATTTTGTCCAATCCGGCTAAAGCCCCACTGGCTTTTGCTACGAAACGCACGCTGTTGGTTATCTGTCATGGCGCTTTGCCCATCTGCATCACGAATGTAACGAGCAAGTGTCATGGCGGCTGGCTGGCCATAACGCGCGCCCGGGGAAGCGCATGTCCAGATATGGCGTAAGGTCATCGCAATGTTAGGCTCATGTTGGTCTAAATAGGCAAGGCCATAGGCACACGCTTCTAGCGTAAACGCATCGTGGCTACAGAGCTTCCACGCCGCGTTAGGCTTGCCTTTCGAGTCGTAGGTATACGTCTTACCAATATCGTGCAACAGCCCTGCTACAAAGCACGTTTCCTGCATCAGGCGCGGCATAGCGGGCTCATTTAAGCGCAGCATGGCAACAGCATTATTCGCGACGTTCAGCGAATGCTCTAGCAGCCCACCTGGATAGGCGTGGTGGTAGGCCACGCTGGCGGGTGCATTCAGAAACGCCTCGATACGGTCCTTACGTTCCAATACCCGTGTTAAAAAACTGCGTAAGTGCTCCGATTGCAGAGACTGTACGGTCTTCACTAATTGATCGAACACCGCTGGTGCGGGGGCGTACACACGTGGTAGCGATTGTAGCGTGTCCAGTGAGTGGACTTTCTCACGGGTCGCCTTGCGGAACTCATCAAGTAGGAATTGGCCCGATAAGCACTTTACTCCTGATGCAGTAACAAAATCCAAATGGCCAATGCGCTCAGGAACGTGTGTCTTTGCTAAATTCAGCATTGCGATACGATCACCTTCGCAGTCGCTTAGCCGAAGCTTTAGAAAAGGCGTTTTTGCATTGTCGAACTCCACCACGCGCCCCGTAAGGCGATAAGTGCCAGTAAAAGTGCGAGACAGGTGTGCTGGAGCTTGTTGATTAGGCCGTTTCATGGCGGTGCTCCTTCTCGGGCTTGGTAGACGTGGCATTGCCTAATAAACGCTCGAAAGCAGAGCCGTCCATACGTGTGGCATTAGGCACATAGCGGGAATAAACCTTAAACAGCATCTCGGTTGAGCTGTGGCCTAACATGCGCGCTACCCACTCTGGGTTCTCACCCGAGGCTAGAAACAGCGTCGCGGCAGTATGGCGCGTTTGGTACGGGCGGCGTTTCGTCAGCCCAAGCGACCTCAGCAAGGGATACCACACGCGCTTTGTCACGTTATTGTGATCAAGCGGCTGCCCCAGTTGATTGCTGAACACGTACTGGCTCATACGCCCGGTGGCGGCATACTGCGTTTTTAAGGCGTCGTATACCGGACCAAACATGGGAATTTCACGCTGCGAGCCATCGGTCTTGGTGTATTCGGTCTCTCCGTTGATTAACGTCTCGCGCACTAAGATTTCCCTCTTTGCGAAATCTACATTCTTCCACTTCAATCCATCGACCTCACCGGTACGCATACCAGTAAAAAAGCGCGCCGTGTAGTAGTTACGATAGTCGGGGCGCACGTTATCAATGATGCGGTGGACTTCATGGAGCGAGAAGGGCTCTATGTGCGTCTTCTGTAGCTTTAAGGGTTTGATATTTTTGTAGGGCGTCTCGAAATCGAATCGCTCGGCGGCCTCATCCAGCACCATGCGAAGAATCGTCATATGGCTGTTGATAGTCTTTGGCGATACTAGCCCTGTGGTGCCTCGTCCCTTGCGCTTGGCCAGCTTGGCGCGAAACCCCATGATGTCAGCCTTGGTTATATCGCCGACGGGCTTTTTACCGAATGCGGGCTTAAGTGAGCTATCCAAGATCGAGTTCACGTTACGTACATGAGAAGAGCGCCACTGGATCTTGCTCTCTTCAAACCACTGCTCGGCAAAGTCGTTGAAGAGTGGTGTTTCTACCTGCTGCGATATGCTCTCAGTGGTTTGCGTAGCCACTGTAGAGTTGAGAGTAGCCTGCGTAGGCGCTAGTTTTTTTAAGTTTTTGCTGCCAGGAAAAAACTCGGCATAATCGAAGTCATCTAGCAGGATTTTGGCTTCTATCTTTGCAAGCAGTTGCTCTACTTTTTTTCGGTTGGCAGGTGTGTCTTTCAGCGCGGTTTGTTCACGCAGCCGCAAGCCTTGATAAAAAAAGTCTAGGTAGAGCTTACCCGTCTCTTTACGTTGGCGGACTTTACCCATGACTAAAGCCTCCGTTGGCCATCGGAATGGATAGGTTTTTATGGGTCGCCTTCAGCATTTCTTTTTCAACGGCTTCCCAAAGGAACAAAATTTTGCGGCGGCCAAATGGTTTGATGTAGTGGGTGCCCTCAATAAGAACGCTATCTTTTAATTGCTGGCGGATGGTGCGGCAGTCGTACTTAATGCGCTGAGCAAGCTCTTCGGTCGTTAGGTAGGTATATGATGCTTCCATCGAAAACCTCCATGAGGGGTGGTATTCTGCGTGACTAAAAGGCATTCCAAATATCAGAATGTCATCCTGAGTGACATTTTAGACAGCAAAAAGCCATTTGCAAGATTTTTTTGCCATTCTGGATGACAAAAAATGTTTTAAGGAGGTTTTTGATGGTTCGTTGTCATCTTGCGCGCTTGATGGGTGAGCACAAAATGAAGATCGTTGATGTGGCGCGTGAAACGGGTTTGAACCGCAATACCATCACGCTGCTTTACAAAGAAACAGCTCAGCGCATTGAGTTAGACGCGTTGGATAAGCTATGCAAGTTATTCAACTGCGGGGTAGGGGATTTGCTCGAATTTGATGACGGCCAGGAAAAATAAACAATCACAAAGCGATAGGGCAGTCGGTTGCCTGAAGGTCGTAGAGGAAAATTCCTGAGGAAAAGAAAAAGGCCAATGTGTCACATATACGTCACAGATGTGTCACAGGAAGTTAGCCAACAAACAAACATAAAAAAGGCAGATCAGTAAGTAACTGATCTGCCTCTCAAAATATTGGTAGCGGGGACCGGATTTGAACCGATGACCTTCGGGTTATGAGCCCGACGAGCTACCAGACTGCTCCACCCCGCATCAACGTGTGGCGTATTCTACGCATTTTTAGCGCGAAGTCAACCCCCTGCATAAAACGCTTATATTGTTAGGCACGACCTTCATCGTGCTGCAACATTGGAAGAGTAAAGCTATGCTTCCAATAGGGATAACAAAAAGCTTACTGTCACCTGAATCCGTGAGACCGGCCCCCGGAAGCACTTCTAACCCA
>NZ_JABUZD010000119.1:0-49997 GCF_014897875.1 Halomonas sp. 3A7M | reverse complement strand
GCGTACTTTACGGATTCGCTGCCGTCTTGGCAAGTGGTTTTTTGGGAAAATGTGAATAAACTTTAGCTTTTAGGCTTGGCCTTGCGCATAACGGCCAATACCGGGCCTGAGCACACATAAGCACCAAAAAGCAGTAGCAGCATTACAGATGGTTCCACTGAGATCATTACGAACCCTAGCACTACCGCTAGAAGCACAACAAAAGGTACAGGCTTTTTGAAATCGAGGTCTTTAAAGCTGTAATAACGAATATTGCTAACCATGAGCACACCCGCTGCCCCTACAACAAACAGCATTAGCAGCTTAAAACCTACCGCATCCGCATCAAAACTATGGAAGGTCCACACACTTGCAGCCACTAAAGCGGCAGCGGATGGGCTTGGCAAGCCGATAAACCATTTCTTATCAACACTACCAATCTGCACGTTAAAGCGCGCCAGGCGCAGTGCAGCACAAGCCACATAAAGAAATGCCACCACCCAGCCAGTTTTACCGATATCTTGCAAAATCCAGGTAAAGGCCACCAATGCAGGCGCCATACCGAACGAGATCATGTCGGAAAGGCTATCGTACTCGGCGCCAAACTCGCTTTGGGTATTGGTCATACGGGCAACACGACCATCAAGCCCGTCAAGCACCATGGCGATAAAAATTGCCACTGCTGCCGAAGTGAATTCTCCGTTAATGCCAGCGACCACCGCGAAGAAGCCTGAAAACAGCGCAGACGTAGTAAACAAGTTAGGTAATAAGTAAATGCCTTTTCGGCGAATTTTCTTACCGTCTTCAACCGCTTCTTCAACCACTTCCGTTTCGCGCAAAAAAACGCTAGCAAGATCTTCATTACTTACGTTGTCATGACTTACGCTGCCATTGCTTACCTTTTCGTGACTAGCGTCTTCTTGCTCTCCAGCACCACTAGCTTCTGTTTTCTGGCCTTCTTGAGGCACTGACTGCGAGGCCTGTTTACGCTCTTGATCGCGAGCATCCTGGGTCATAAATATCATCCGTTTGAAGTGAAGTCACAAGCACAGTGATCCCTTTTCATTCTACACGGTGACGCTAACTCAGCCAGTCAATTGCAGCATGCGACGCCAAACGACTCGGGGCGCAACAATGTGCGCCCCGAGACTTTAACTAGCGTACTAACACGCTAACCGCTTAGTTTTTCGATTTATCAACCAACTGGTTGGCAGCGATCCACGGCATCATGCCACGTAGCTTAGCACCTACTTGCTCAATTTCGTGTTCAGCATTCAAGCGACGACGTGCCGTCATCGACGGGTAGTTGGTGTTACCTTCCTGGATGAACATTTTGGCATACTCACCCGTTTGAATACGCTTGAGTGCATTGCGCATTGCGGCACGAGACTCATCGTTAATCACTTCAGGGCCAGTCACATACTCACCGTACTCCGCATTGTTGGAGATGGAGTAGTTCATGTTGGCGATGCCGCCTTCGTACATCAGGTCAACAATCAGCTTAAGCTCATGCAGACACTCGAAGTAAGCCATTTCTGGCGCATAACCTGCTTCAGTCAGCGTTTCAAAGCCAGCTTTAACCAGCTCAACTGCGCCGCCACACAGAACTGCTTGCTCGCCAAACAGATCCGTTTCAGTCTCATCTTTGAAAGTAGTTTCGATGATACCGCTACGGCCACCACCAACGCCTGCCGCGTAAGAAAGCGCCAATTCTTTGGCATTACCAGACGCATCCTGGTGGATAGCGATCAAGTCAGGAATGCCGCCACCTTTAACAAACTCAGAACGAACCGTGTGACCTGGCGCTTTCGGCGCGATCATGATGACATCTAGATCTTTGCGCGGCTCAATTTGGTTGTAGTGGATGTTAAAGCCATGAGCGAAGGCCAAGGTCGCGCCTTCTTTCAAGTTCGGCTCTACTTCTTGCTCGTAGATCGCTTTTTGATTCTCATCCGGCGCCAGAATCATGACAACGTCTGCGGTTTTGCACGCTTCTGGAACGCTTGCCACTTTCAGACCTGCGGCTTCTGCTTTGGCGGCAGAGGAAGAACCTTTGCGCAGAGCAACCGTGACGTCGACGCCAGACTCTTTCAAGTTATTCGCATGGGCATGGCCTTGCGAACCATAACCAACAATAGTGACTTTCTTGGCTTGAATGAGGGACAGATCACAATCTTTATCGTAATAAACGTGCATAGCGAGACTCCAAAAATCGAATTTGATCAAAAAATGATCGTTATATAGGAATAATTTATATAGGTCGTATCAGCGTTGATGGCCACCCGTGCCGTCTTTTGCAGCACTGGGCTTTGGCGTTGAGATCACTCTACGCCACCGCCACCATTGCGTAAAACGCTATATTTGCAACATACTATTTCTAATTATGAAACGTCGATCTTAAAAGTGGGCTTCTATGGATTTTCGCTTATTAAAGCATGTGGTAACGCTGGCCGAGACGCTGCACTTTGGCCGCGCCAGCGAGCTTTGTCATATCAGCCCATCCACCTTAAGCCGCTCAATTCAGCAGGTTGAAGCCGAGCTAGGCACGCAACTATTTGAGCGCGACAATCGCCATGTCACGTTAACCCCTCAAGGCTTAGCGTTTCAGCGCTATGCAAAAGAGACCTTAGAGCAATGGGAAATGCAGAAGCGAACACTGGCCGCCACGGTGGCACAGCTGAGTGGCGAAATAAGCATTTACTGTTCGGTAACCGCGAGCTATAGCTTTCTCTACGAACTACTGAGTGATGTGCGTACTCGGCACCCTGGTATCGAGTTAAAGCTGCATACCGGCGACCCCGCTGATGCCATGTCACGGGTACTGGAAGGCGCAGACGATATGGCCATTACCCCCCGCCCGCGGATTCCACCCAGCGCTCTGGCCTTTAAATCGCTTACCCGCTCACCGCTGCTGTTTATTGCACCTACAGAAGCCCACAACTGGCTGCCCAGTCAGCCGGAAAGCTCAACAGCCGAGCAGTGGCGTGATGTCCCGATGATTCTTTCAGAGGCTGGGCTATCAAGGGAGTACGCCAACACGTGGTTTAAAGCGATGGGCATTACGCCGCGCATTTATGCTCAAGTAGCTGGGCACGAAGCAATTGTAAGTATGGTGGGGCTGGGATTTGGCGTGGGAGTGGTACCCAAAATCGTGCTAGATAACAGCCCGCTGTCCGAACGTGTGCAAGTACTCAACGTAAAACCCGAGCTACCCCACTACGATGTCGGAGTTTGCGTGCTTAACCGACGCCTCAAAAATCCGATGATTGACGCGTTTTGGGCGACTGTGACACCAGGTTAACGTGTGCTTAAAGGATACAAAAAAAGCCGCCCTGATAAGGACGGCTTTGCCAACGACAGATTCAGCTAGCATGTTACGTTTACAACGATAGAACTTTATCGCCGCGAGCGATACCGGACACCCCGGTACGCGCCACTTCAAGAATGCCTACCGGCGCCATGGCCTGTAGAAAAGCATCCAACTTAGCGGCGTCACCGGTAATCTGAACGGTATAAAGGCTTGGCGTTACGTCGACGATCTGCGCCCGGAAAATATCCACCGTACGCTTCACTTCATCGCGGGCAGCGCCTAACGCTTTTACTTTCACCAACATCAGCTCACGCTCAATGTGGTTACCTTCCGTCAGGTCGACCAGCTTCACCACATCAATCAGCTTATTAAGATGCTTGGTGATTTGCTCAATCACTCGGTCATCACCCACGGTGGTCACCGTCAGGCGTGACAGCGACGGGTCTTCGGTCGGTGCAACGTTCAGCGTTTCAATGTTGAAGTTACGCTGGGAGAACAGCCCGACCACACGTGACAGCGCACCCGGTTCGTTTTCCATCAGAATCGAGATGATATGACGCATCAGGTACGCTCCGTTTTAGACAGCAGCATGTCACGCATGGCACCTAGCGGCACCTGCATCGGATAGACGTGCTCAAAGGGATCAACCTTCACATCCAGGAACACCAGCTCATGCTTGTCGGCAAAGGCGCGCTCTAGCGCCGGTTCCAACTCATCAAGGGTATTCACGGTGATTGCGGTAAATCCGTAAGCCTCAATGAGCATGTGGAAGTCTGGCAGCGACTCCATATAGGAGTGCGCATGACGGGACTTGTAGTTCAAATCCTGCCACTGCCGCACCATGCCAAGCGATGCATTGTTGAGGTTTACAATTTTGACGCCCACGCCGTACTGCTTACAGGTAGAGAGCTCCTGCATCATCATCTGGAAGCTGCCTTCCCCTGTTACACACACGACGTCGTCGTCAGGGAAGTTCTGCTTGATACCCATGGCAGCCGGGAAGCCAAAGCCCATGGTGCCCAAACCACCCGAGGTGATCAGACGGTTAGGCTTATCAAACTTGTAGTACTGAGCAGCAAACATCTGGTGCTGGCCAACATCCGTCGTCACGTAGGCTTCACCGCGAGTAACACGGCATAGCGCTTCGATAACTTCCTGTGGCTTCAACACTTCGCCTGGCTTAGAAGGCTCATATAGCTTGCCTTCACGCTCGGCGCGCCAGCCGTCAATTTTTTGCCACCACTCGGTCAGCGCTTCAGGCTGCGAAATTGACTGCCCCTGAACCAGGCTGATCATTTCATTAATGACGCTAGACGCTGGCCCAACGATAGGCACATCTGCGCGTACGGTTTTAGATACCGAACTTGGGTCCACATCCACGTGAATGATTTTTGCCGTGGGGCAGAACTTCGACGTGTTGTTGGTCACTCGGTCATCAAAACGCGCGCCAATAGCGATAATCAAATCCGCATGGTGCATGGCCATATTGGACTCATACGAGCCGTGCATCCCTAACCAGCCCAGGCACTGCCGATCACTTTGCGGATAGGCGCCAATGCCCATCAGCGTTGTGGTAATGGGGAAGCCGAGCTGTTTGACCAAATCGGTCAATCCTTCGCTTGCCTTGCCAGTTACCACGCCACCGCCGGTATAGAACACCGGACGTTTGGCTTTCAGCATCAACTCAACGGCTTTTTTAATTTGCCCCGTATGCCCCCGGGTAACCGGGTTATAGGAGCGCATCTTGACCTTTTTCGGGTAGACGTACTCATAGCGCTCGGTCGGTGCCGTCATATCTTTAGGAATATCGACCACGACCGGACCCGGGCGACCAGTCGCCGCGAGATAGAAGGCTTTTTTCAGCACTTCTGGAATCTCAGACGGATGCCGAATTGAGAAGCTGTGCTTCACGATGGGGCGAGTCACCCCCACAATATCGGTTTCCTGGAAGGCATCGTCACCAATCAGGTGGCTCATGACCTGACCGCACAACACGACCATTGGAATCGAATCCATATAGGCAGTCGCAATGCCGGTAACCGCATTGGTAGCACCAGGACCGGAGGTGACAAGCACCACGCCTGGCTTACCCGCCGCACGGGCATAGCCGTCTGCTGCGTGAGTTGCAGCCTGTTCGTGACGCACGAGAATGTGCTTCACCTTGTCCTGGCGGAACAGCGCATCGTAAATGTGCAGCGCCGCGCCGCCGGGATAACCATAAATGTACTCTACGCCCTCATCCTGCAAGAAGCGGGCGATCATATCTGCGCCGGAAAGCAGTTCCACTGTGTTTCTCCCCTGGAGGTCTCGAGTGCGATCCGCAGGACATCCTGCGGTGTCGAGTGCGGCGGTATGCCGCTGCCGGCCCATGCCGGCACCTGATGCCAAACCCTGGCATATGGCCCGGTTAGGGCCTGCACTCTCATCGGAAGCACCGGTATATCATCAAATACGCCAGTAGCTACCTTACACGACGGTTTGCCGTGTCGGGGCGTTGGCCAGGTCGGGCGGTTAGCCCAAGCCCGGAAGTCCTTCGGCGGGTAAAGGCTTTCGCCTACCCTTCGCGCGGGGATTAGGGGTTGCCCGTTGGTTCCGCGCCCGCAAATCAGGAACACACAAGATTCCATTAGCGCCCTCAGCCTGTCAACCTCCGATCAGGACAAACGCAACAAACGTCGCAGTTAGCCATTAAAAAAGCCCCGCTAGCAGAGCTAACGAGGCTTTTGCCCTATTTCATTGCGCAGGCTAGCTGGGGTTCATTGCGCAGGCTTGCTGAGGATCACTGCACAGACGCGTTGAAAACGTAGGCGTTTTAATTACCCACCTTACTCAAATACCAGCTTGCCTTCACTCGCACTGATATGAATAGTGTCGCCAGGGGCATATTTGCCCGCCAGCAGGTCTTGAGCCAATGGGTTCTCGATGCGGCTTTGGATCGCCCGCTTCAGCGGCCTTGCGCCATACACCGGGTCGAAACCGACCACCGCCAGCTGGGCCATAGCGTCATCGCTAATTTCCAGACTCAGGTCATGCTCAGCTAAGCGAACTTTCAAACGCTCTAACTGAATACCGGCAATCGCCTGAATTTGCTCTTGGCCAAGGGCGTGGAACACCACCACCTCATCAATGCGGTTAATCAACTCAGGGCGGAAATGGTTACCCACCACTTCCATCACTGCATTTTTCATGACTTCGTAGTCGTTATCATCTCCACCCATGCGCTGGATGATGTCCGAGCCCATGTTAGAGGTCATCACGATCACCGTATTACGGAAATCGACTGTGCGACCTTGCCCATCAGTTAAACGACCATCCTCCAGCACTTGCAGCAGGATATTGAACACATCCGGATGCGCTTTTTCCACTTCGTCCAGTAGCAGCACCGAGTAGGGCTTACGACGCACCGCCTCAGTTAAGTAGCCACCCTCTTCATAACCTACATAGCCTGGGGGCGCACCAATCAAGCGAGCCACGGAGTGCTTCTCCATAAACTCCGACATGTCGATACGCACCATTGCCTCTTCAGTATCGAACAAGAAGTTAGCCAGCGACTTACATAGCTCTGTTTTACCCACCCCGGTTGGGCCGAGGAACAGGAACGAGCCGTTGGGTCGATTGGGGTCAGACAACCCTGCCCGCGAGCGGCGCACGGCGTTAGCCACTGCCTCTACCGCTTCATGCTGGCCAATCACTCGCTCATGCAGCGCTTCTTCCATGCGCAGCAGCTTGTCTCGCTCGCCTTCCAACATTTTGGAGACAGGTATGCCTGTCCAGCGAGAAACCACCTCGGCAATCTCTTCTTCGGTAACGTTTGAGCGCAGCAACTGGTGGCTGGCAATATCAGCTTCGCCTTCGCCCGCTTCGCTGATTTTCTTCTCAAGCGCCGGAATTTTGCCGTACTGAATCTCTGACATACGACCTAGATCGCCCTGGCGACGCGCTTGTTCAAGGTCAATGCGCGCCTGCTCAAGCTCCGCCTTAAACTGCGCTGCGCCCTGAATGCTGGCTTTTTCAGCTTTCCAGATTTCATCCAAGTCAGCGTATTCGCGCTCTAATTCGTGGATCTGGTTGTTCAGCGCCTCAAGGCGTTTCTTAGTGGCTTCGTCGGTCTCTTTCTTAAGCGCTTCGCGCTCCATTTTCAGCTGAATTAGCCGACGATCCAGCCTATCCATCTCTTCAGGCTTAGAGTCCAGCTCCATGCGGATACGTGACGCTGCCTCGTCGATCAGGTCAATGGCTTTATCGGGCAACTGCCGATCAGTGATATAGCGGGTAGAGAGCTTAGCCGCGGCGATAATCGCCGAGTCGGTAATATCCACGCCGTGGTGGACTTCGTAACGCTCTTTTAAGCCGCGCAGAATAGCTACCGTGTCCTCTTCAGAGGGCTCATCGACCAACACCTTCTGGAAGCGACGTTCCAGCGCGGCGTCTTTTTCAATGTATTTGCGGTACTCATCCAGGGTGGTCGCGCCTACGCAGTGCAGTTCACCACGCGCCAGCGCAGGCTTAAGCATGTTGCCTGCATCCATCGCACCTTCAGCCTTACCCGCACCCACCATGGTGTGCAGCTCATCAATAAACAGGATGACCCGGCCTTCTTCCTGGGAAAGCTCTTTAAGCACCGCTTTCAGACGCTCTTCAAACTCGCCACGGAATTTGGCGCCCGCCAGCAGCGAGCCCATATCCAAGGAAAGGACGCGCTTCTCTTTCAAGCCTTCAGGCACTTCACCGTTCACAATACGCTGGGCCAGCCCTTCCACAATGGCGGTTTTACCCACCCCTGGCTCACCGATCAGTACCGGGTTATTTTTGGTACGACGCTGCAGCACCTGAATCGTGCGGCGAATTTCATCATCACGACCAATCACCGGATCCAGCTTGCCATCTAACGCACGCTGGGTTAGATCCATGGTGTATTTATTAAGCGCTTCGCGCTGGTCTTCGGCATTCGGGTCGTCGACCTTAGCACCACCGCGCAAGCTATTGATTGCGGCTTCCAGGGCTTTCCGGTTGAGCCCTGCCTCTTTCATCAGCTTGGTAATCGCACTGTTCATTTCCAGTGCAGCCAGAAGTACCAATTCACTGGCAATAAACTGGTCGCCGCGTTTCTGCGCTTCCCGGTCAGTTAAATTGAATAGTTTAATGAAGTCGCGAGATGGCTGAACGTCACCGTCGAACTGGCTCACTTTAGGTAAGTCATCTAGCTGCTTCTGCAAACCGTCGCGCAGGCGCGAGCTACTGCCCCCAGCTTTTTCAACCAAGGCTTTAATGCCAGTGTCTTTGGTATCGAGTAACGCAAGCAATAAGTGCGCGGGATCAAGCTGGTTATGGCCGTGCCCAACCGCAAGGGATTGTGCCTCAGAAATAGCGGCCTGTAATTTGGCAGTAAATTTATCGAATCGCATGGAGTTCCTCCTGGGGGAGCCGTGCGTTTGGACCCACGGTGTTTCCCAACAACTTGTCTTTAATGTGCTAAAAACGTTTAGCTTGACAAGTTTAATGGAGTCAGTTCCACGCATTTCAAGAGCTGTGCATAACAAGCTCGAAGGAATAACACTACTTAATTGATCCAGATCACACTTGCCATGCGTCCAGTGTTGCCATTGTCTCGGCGGTAGGAGTAAAAACGCGACTCGCAGGCCGTGCAGAAGTGGCCTCCGCTGATGTGATGAATCCCCAGCGCTTCTAAACGAAAGCGCGCCAAGCGATAAAGATCCGCCATATAGTGACCAAGACGATAGGGGCTGTGGTCAAACGCTTCAGCGGTCTCAGGGTGTACCGCGACAAAGGCACCATACACTTCGGGTCCGACCTCAAACTGAGCATTTGAAATAGCCGGCCCGAGCCATACCAAAATGTCGTCAGGATCGCAGTTCATCGCGGCGACGGTCGCTTCCAATACGCCACCCGCCAGCCCGCGCCAGCCAGCATGGGCAACGGCTACCTGAGTCCCTTGGCGATTGCAGAACATCACCGGCAAGCAGTCTGCGGTTAACACCACACAGGCATAGTCGTTGCTGCTGGCAACCGAGGCGTCTGCTTCCGGTGTATCGTCTTGATACGCCTGCTGAACGCGTGCGCCATGGGTTTGGTTAAGCCACAGCAGCGGTCGATCATCGCCGATTTCTTTGTGCAACAAACGCCGACATAGCGCGACATGATCAGCATTATCGCCTACGTGGCTCGCTGGATTGAAAGCGGCAAAATCATCCTGGCTCGGCCCTGTTTCCCGAGTGGTCACAAACGCCCGCACATTCGCGGGGGCTGGCCAATCAGGCAACAGTAGCGTGGGCTTCAGATCAATCGCGTCGCTCATCTCATGGTCTCACTATCTTCGCGCAGGTAATCCAACAACATCAGTAGATCATCGGGCAAGTCAGCATGAAAAGTAAGCGTTTCACCACTTACCGGATGCACAAAGCTGAGCTTCCGAGCATGCAGCGCCTGACGCGGAAATTCACGCAAAATCTCTTTTAACGGCGCAGCAGCACCCGGCGGCAGCTTAGCACGGCCACTATAGAGCGGATCGCCAATCAATGGGTAGCGGGCATGAGCCATATGAACGCGAATTTGGTGGGTACGCCCGGTTTCCAGCTGGCAACGCACATGGGTATGCGCGCGAAAGCGCTCAACTACCCGAAAGTGAGTCACTGCCGGTTTTCCGGAAGCCGTGACCGCTTGGCGCTTGCGGTCTTTTGGGTGCCGACCAATGGGCGCGTCGATGGTGCTGCCCGACACGGGCTTGCCAATCACCACTGCATCATATTGACGAGAAACGCTGCGCGCCTGCAACTGCTCAACCAGCGTCGTTTGTGCGGGCAACGTTTTTGCCACCATCATTAGACCAGTGGTGTCTTTATCCAGGCGATGGACTATGCCCGCCCGAGGCACTTCTGCCAGTGCAGGATGATGATGGAGCAACGCATTCAACAACGTGCCATCAGGATTGCCCGCGGCGGGATGAACCACCATGCCCGCGGCCTTATTGATGACCATCACCGCATCGTCTTCATAAACGATATCAAGCGGAATATCTTGGGGCTCAAAACGAGTATCGTCTTCAATAGTCGCTTTTAGCGCTAATATTTCGTGGCCGTGCAGCTTGGCCTTCGGTTTTACTTTAGCGCCGTCGACGGTGAGCTCACCGGCGTTGATCCACGCTTTCAAACGCTCGCGGGAATAATCGCTGAACAACTCAGCGGCGGCTTGGTCTAAACGCGCGCCAGCTAATGTCGCGGGTACTCGCTGCGTGGCTTCAACAATACGAGACATGAACAACCTCTTTAAGACGCAAACACCGCGGCTACCCTATAATGCTTTTAACTCTTCAAACGGCATTAGAGTGTCGCTAAGCCTGCGTTTTGCGTCTAGGTGATTTATAGTGGGCGAACTGCGACCTATTCTACCATTTCTACTTATGGCCATCGTCGCTTTTCGGTGATTGAGGCTTGTTTGCAACGAGGATGATGATGCGCGCTTTTTCCGCTGCCAACCGCTTTGGCGTTCTAGCCTTAAGCCTTGCCCTTTTGGCAGGCTGTGCCAGTAACGACACCACACCTGAAGAAGAGGATGAATTCTCAGGTGTGCAAGAACGTGAACTCTATGAACTTGCCCGCACAGCGCTGGATAGCAACCGTTTCCCAATTGCCATTGAGCGACTGGAAGCGCTTGATACCCGCTACCCATTTGGCCCCCATGCCGAACAAGCTCAGCTTGAGCTAATTTACGCTTACTACGAAAACAGCAATTGGGAAGAGGCACGCGCCGCTGCCAGCCGCTTTATTCGCTTGCACCCTGATCACCCTCAAGTGGATTACGCCTACTACCTGCGCGGCCTTTCCGCTTGGCAGGCAGGGCGATTTAGCCTTGAACGCTTGCGCCTGATTGATATTTCTAAGCGTGACTTGGGTGCTTCACGGGATGCTTACAATGACTTCCGCGAATTAATTCAGCGTTTCCCCCAAAGCGAATATGCAGCGGATGCCCAGCAACGCATTGTGTATCTACGTGAGTTGCTGGCACGCCATGAACTGCACGTGGCCGATTACTACTTGCGCCGCGGTGCCTTCCTGGCCGCCGTTGAACGAGGTCGCTGGGTGATTGAAAACTATCCGGAGTCCGACGCAACGCGTGACGCGCTGGCAACCATGGTAGAAGGCTATCAAGGACTTGGCATGGACGATCGCGCCAACGAAGTGCTTACCGTGCTGCGCGAAAATGCGCCAAACCATGAGCAGCTTAGCAATGGCCGTTTCAAGCCTAAGCACCTGTAAATAAGCACTTATGAATAAGCGCCTGTAAAATAACGTCTGGTCCAATGGCCGAATAGGATGGATTAGCCAGGTGTACACCGCCCTAAATCATGCAGAAGCACGATTTAGGGCGTTTTTGATGCTTAATCGCCAGGCTGCCAGCCATTAACAATCGGGTAGCGCCGGTCGCGCCCAAACCCTCTGGGCGTCACCCGCACTCCGACCGGGGCTTGGCGGCGTTTATATTCACAGCGATCAACAAGCTTCACTACTTTATAAACATCCTCTTCATCAAACCCAGCGGCGATAATTGCCTCAGCACTCATATCGCCTTCAATGTAGCTCACCAAAATGGCGTCTAGGACGTCGTAATCAGGCAACGAGTCACTGTCCTGCTGGTCGGGAGCTAGCTCCGCACTGGGCGGGCGCTCAATCACTCGCTCTGGAATAGCGGGCGACTGGGTATTGCGCCAGCGGGCCAAACGATACACCCAGGTTTTGTAGACGTCTTTGATGGCGTTATAGCCACCCACCATGTCGCCATAAAGCGTGGCGTAACCCACGGCCATTTCGCTTTTATTGCCGGTCGTAAGCACCATCAGGCCTTTCTTATTGGAGATCGCCATCAGCAGAACGCCGCGACAGCGCGACTGCAGGTTCTCTTCAGTGGTATCCCGCTCGGTGCCCGCGAAACTTTCTGCTAGCGTGCCCATAAACGCTTCGACCATCGGCTCGATAGGCATTACGTCATAATGAACGCCCAGCATGTCCGCCTGTTCGGCAGCGTCCTGCTTCGAGATATCCGCCGTATAGTGATAAGGCATCATCACTGCTTGTACACGCTGAGGACCCAACGCATCGACGGCGATCGCTAAGGAAAGTGCGGAATCGATACCACCGGAAAGCCCCAGAACAACGCCTTTAAAACCACTTTTGTTGACGTAGTCGCGCAGCCCTGTCACCAGCGCACAGTAAAGGCTCTCTTCAGGCTCAACTTCTGGCTCAATTTCACCCACTTGGGGTTCCCACGTATCAGCGCTCGTTTGCAGCAGTTGAACGGGCATTAAGCCTGCTTGCCAAGAAGGCGCCAGCACTTTAAGTTCGCCTTGGGCGTCTACACAGCTAGAACCACCGTCAAAAACCAGCTCATCCTGCCCGCCGATCGTGTTCACATACACAATCGGGCGGTTTACATCCTGGGCACGCTGCTCTAACAGGCGCAAGCGCTCGCTGGGCTTATCCTGATGATAGGGCGAGGCGTTTAAGCTGATCAGTACTTCTGCGCCGGCTTCGCGGGCAGCATTAACAGGCGTACCTTCCCAAAGGTCTTCACAAATCAGCAGCCCTAGCTTGGCGCCTTTGTGCTCGTAAACCAGCGGTTTGGTGCCCGGCGTAAAGTAGCGCTGCTCATCAAACACCTGATAGTTCGGCAGTGCCTGCTTGGCATACTCCGCTTCCCATTGGCCGTTATACAGCACACCCGCCAGGTTATACCGCTTCCCTTCACGAACGCCCGGATAGCCAATAATCACCAGCACATCGCGGGCGATTTTTTCTGCCATCTTCGCCCGCGCTTCACGCAAGCGAGCTTCCATCGAGGGGCGAAGTAGCAGATCTTCCGGTGGATAACCGGACAAGAAAAGCTCTGGGAAGACAACAATATCCGCCCCATGCTCGATCCTCGCTTCGCGCACCGCTTCAATGGCGCGTGCAGCATTGCCGGGAATATCTCCCACTAAAGGGTCGAGTTGGGCCATTACCAGCGTTAAGTCTTGCATGGGCGTTAAAATCTCTTGAGAATCTTTAGAACACGTTGCCGCTCACCTACGTACATTGTCCCGCAAGGGCTGCCAACTGGCAAAGGTTAGCCGGCGCTCATGTTACTCTAGCTATTATTACATCCCACCATGGGAGTCATAGAGGATGAACCTTTTGATCATTCGGCTGATTATTTTTGCCGTGCTGTTCTATGTGGGCCTGAAACTTTATGGTCTCTACCGAGAGCGCAAACTTTCCCACCAACAGAGTGAACCCGAACGCCATGAAGGCGGACAAATGGTGCGCTGCCGCTGGTGCGATGTCCATGTTCCGGAAGAAGAAGCCCTACGCGATAGCGAACAGTGGTTTTGCTCAAGCGCTCATCGGGATCGTTTTTTGCAAGAGCAACAAGATAAGCAGAACCGCGATTAAAACCGCTACCGATAGACAACGTCAGCCATCAGCTATGCCAAATCCGTGATTAATCGATCTACCGTCGGCTGAAAGGGTGCTGGGTCGATAAGTGGCTCACGCCCTAATAGCTGATCAACCAATACGTGGGTAGACGCAGGTGCAAGCACTAACCCATTGCGGTAGTGGCCCGCATTGACATAAACACCGGACCATCCTGGCAGCGCCCCAATAAATGGAATGCCGTCCGGGGAGCCAGGGCGCAACCCTGCCCAATGATAAGCAACCGGGTGATCTGACAACCCAGGCACAATACTTTCAGCGGTCTGTTTGAGTGACGCCAGTGCTTCACTATCGGTCGTTTTATCAAAACCCGCTTCTTCTAAGGTTGAGCCTACCAACAGCAACCCATCACTACGCGGGATAATATAGCGACCATCTTTCAATACCACGCGCTGCACCAATCCTGGCGGCGCTTGATAAGCAATCATTTGGCCTTTTACGGGGCGTACCGGCAGGCGAATCGTTAAGCTTTCTAACAGCTTGGCTGTCCAGGCGCCACCACATACCACCACCTTTTCAGCGCGCAGCTCCCCTTGCGCGGTCGCAACGCCCAACACCTGTTGGTCATGCGTTATAAAACTATTTACCTCACAGCCTTCATTCAGCACAACGTTCGGCATTGCCAGCAGCCGAGCGCGCAGCGCCTGCCCAAGGCGTGGGTTGCGTACACTGCCAAGTGTCGGCATCCACAACGCACTCTCCTGCGCTGCTGCCACCATGGGCTCCTTCTGACGCACAAACTCAGCGCTAACACGCTCCAGCGGCTTGGCTAAGCCTCTCGCCCAGCCAAGCGCAGTGTCCGCATCATCAACGTTGAGATAGAGCAGCCCTTTTTGGCGATATTCAGGATCAATGCCGGTTTCTTCCAACAAGCGTAGCGACAACGTGGGATACACGCCCTCTGACCAGCGCGAAAGTTGCGAGATGGGCGGCGCATACCGCCATGGGTAAAGCGGCGAGACAATGCCGCCACCTGCCCAAGAAGACTCCTGCCCGCAAATGCCGCGCTCCACTAAAGTAACTTGCTGGCCAGCATCTGCTAGCTGCAGTGCCGTCATCATACCGATCACGCCACCGCCAATAATTAAGAAATTGCTCACAACGTTTGTCCGCTTTGGCTTACATAAAAAACGATCACCGCGAGGTAGGCTGTAGAAAAAACACACGCCTGGAGCCATCATGCCAGCTAACAATAACGGCGTTCCACACACGCGTATCCAAGGCTTTACCCTGATCGAACTTATTATTGCTCTTCTGCTTATTTCAGCCTTAGCCGCCTGGGGAGTGCCAAATTTTCAAGCACTTGGCCGAAGCACAGCCGTTACCGCCGATATTAACAGATTGCAGTCTGCCTTTTCGCTGGCTCGCAACACAGCCATCACGCAGCGTAAAACGACCACGGTTTGCCCAACCAATCAGCAAAGAAACAGCTGCACCAGCGACTGGAGTAATGCGCTACTGGTCATCAAGGGGGACGCGATAAATCAAATAACCAGCAGCGATGTCGTTCGTGTCTTTCCTAAGGAGCAGGCAACTACCGTCACTTATAATCGTAACAGGCGGCGTGTGAGCTATAGCACGCTTGGCCACGCAAACGGCTTCAATGGCCGTTTTTATATATGTGCGGCAAGCGCTCCAGGAAAAGTGCTCGTGCTCAGCCGACTGGGGCGCCTGCGCATCGATGAAACGCCCGCCGATTGTTGATCGCGACAGGCGTTTAACCACGGCTAACTCAGGCGATGCCATCCAGATAGCGCTCAGCATCTAGCGCTGCCATGCAACCACTGCCTGCAGAGGTAATCGCCTGACGATAAATATGATCCATCACATCACCACAGGCAAAGACGCCTGGCACGCTGGTAGCGGTAGCATTGCCTTCAAGGCCTGATGTCACCTTGATATAGCCGCCATTCATGTCCAGCTGGCCCTCAAAAATCCCCGTATTAGGGCTATGACCGATAGCGATGAACAAGCCGGGCGCGTGAATCTCTTTGGTAGAACCATCTTTAGTCGACTTAACGCGCACGCCCGTCACACCGCTGTTATCGCCCAACACCTCGTCCACTTCGTAGAACCACTCAAGGGCAATTTTTCCTGCTTCAACTTTCTCAAACAGCTTGTCCTGGAGGATTTTCTCGGCGCGCAGCGTGTCGCGACGGTGCACCAAAGTAACCTTAGAGGCGATATTTGAAAGGTACAGCGCTTCCTCAACAGCGGTGTTGCCGCCCCCCACCACAATCACTTCTTGATTGCGATAAAAGAAGCCATCGCAGGTAGCGCAAGCAGACACCCCTTGCCCCATAAATTGCTGCTCGGTTGGCAAGCCCAGATAGCGTGCGCTGGCACCGGTGGCAATAATCAGCGCATCACAGGTGTAAATGCCGCTGTCCCCTTTTAAGGTATACGGCTTCTCACCTAAGCTGACCTCATTGATATGGTCGAACAACACTTCCGTATTAAAACGCTCAGCGTGCTGCTTCATGCGCTCCATCAACTCTGGCCCCTGAACACCTTGTGCGTCGCCGGGCCAGTTATCGACATCGGTTGTGGTGGTCAATTGGCCACCTGCCTGCAGGCCGGTAATCAGCAGCGGTTTTAAGTTAGCACGGGCTGCGTAAACCGCTGCCGTATACCCGGCAGGGCCGGAACCAAGAATAATTAAACGTTCATGACGCGTTTCCATGACACCACCTTTGTCACAATTGAGCAGATATCGTTTGCAAGAGAGTCTGCCTGAAATGGCGTCAAGTACAAGCAATTACAAGGGTTAGCCTTCGCGATTAGGCGAAGACGCCTTGAAAGCCGGGGGTGAAACACCCATGTGCTATTAATAAGATAAGCCATACTGGGGATAAGCCACATTAAAGCAAAGCAGTGACCGTCGCGCCTAAGCATTGCGATCAGCAAATTGTGATCAGCAATTCGCTTAAGGCCAAGCAATCATAGGAGAGACCAATGGGCAAGATACCCGATACGCTCACCACGCTAGAAGTAGGCAACCAGCAGTATCATTACTATAGCCTGCCAAAAGCCGCCGACGCGCTCGGCAACATTGACCGGCTACCCAAAACGCTCAAAATTCTGCTCGAAAACCAGCTGCGCTTTGGCGATGACGAAAGTGTTGATCAAGAGGACATTCAGGCGCTAGTGGACTGGCAAAAAGAGGGCAAATCAAGCCGTGAAATAGGCTACCGCCCTGCCCGCGTCCTCATGCAAGATTTCACCGGCGTGCCAGGGGTTGTAGACCTTGCCTCTATGCGCGCTGCCGTTGAGAAGCTCGGCGAAGATCCCGCCCGCATTAACCCGCTTTCCCCTGTTGATCTGGTTATTGACCACTCGGTGATGGTCGACAAGTTCGGCAATGCTGCCGCGTTTCAAGAAAACGTCGATATCGAAATGCAGCGCAACCGTGAGCGCTACGAGTTTCTGCGCTGGGGCCAGCAAGCGTTCGACAACTTTAGCGTTGTCCCCCCCGGCACCGGCATTTGCCACCAGGTTAACCTCGAGTACCTGGGTCGCGCAGTGTGGACAAAAGAGCAGGATGGCCAGACGTTTGCCTACCCGGACACCTTAGTCGGCACCGACTCCCATACCACTATGATCAACGGCCTGGGCGTACTTGGCTGGGGCGTCGGCGGTATCGAAGCGGAAGCCGCCATGCTTGGCCAGCCGGTCTCGATGCTGATTCCAGAAGTCGTTGGCTTCAAGCTGAACGGCAAACTGCGCGAAGGCATTACCGCCACCGATCTGGTGCTTACCGTGACTGAAATGCTGCGCAAAAAAGGCGTGGTAGGTAAGTTTGTTGAATTCTACGGTGATGGCCTTAAAGATTTGCCGTTGGCCGACCGTGCCACTATTGCCAATATGGCACCAGAGTATGGCGCGACCTGTGGCTTTTTCCCTGTAGACGACGAAACGCTTAACTACATGCGCCTTACCGGCCGTGAAGATGACCAAATTGCGTTGGTAGAGGCCTATAGCAAGGCGCAGGGCTTATGGCGCGAACCTGGCGATGAGCCGATCTTTACCGACTCCCTCAGCCTCAACATGGACGAGGTAGAAGCGAGTCTTGCTGGCCCGAAACGCCCCCAAGACCGTGTGGCACTGAAAGACATGGCCGCCGCCTTTGACAAGTTCATGCAAGAGGACGCCAGCGCGGACACAACCGCAAACGGGGAATTCTCCTCGGAAGGCGGTCAAACTGCGGTAGGGGTTGAACGCAGCTTTAAACATGACACCAGCCAAACCGTTAAACTTAACGATAAGGATTTCAGCCTCGATCCAGGTGCCGTGGTAATTGCCGCTATCACCTCATGTACCAATACCTCCAACCCCAGCGTCATGATGGCAGCCGGGCTGCTGGCACGTAATGCACTCCAAAAGGGGCTTACCACGAAACCTTGGGTTAAGACCTCGCTTGCCCCCGGCTCCAAAGTGGTGACCGATTACTTAGCAGCCGCGAACTTAAGCGATGACCTGAATGCACTGGGCTTTAACTTAGTGGGTTATGGCTGTACGACGTGTATCGGCAACTCCGGCCCGCTGCCCGATGAGATCGAAAAAGCGATCAACAGCGGCGACCTTGCCGTGGCATCGGTGCTTTCAGGCAACCGTAACTTTGAAGGCCGTGTGCACCCGCTAGTCAAAACAAACTGGCTCGCCTCACCGCCCTTGGTGGTCGCCTATGCGTTAGCCGGTAACGTACAGTGCAACTTAACGACCGACCCGCTTGGCCAGGACAATGACGGCAACCCGGTTTATCTCAAAGACATCTGGCCTTCTCAAGCAGATATCGCCACTGCCGTTGAACAGGTCAACACCGAGATGTTCCGCAAAGAGTATGGTGCGGTATTTGAAGGCGACGATACCTGGAAAGCGATCAACGTTCCTGAAAGCAAAGTTTACCAGTGGCCTGAATCGACCTACATTCAGCACCCGCCGTTTTTCGAAGGCATGGAGCGTGAGCCGGACGCCATTGAAGATGTTGAAAACGCCCGAGTGTTAGCCCTGCTAGGCGACTCGGTGACCACCGACCATATCTCCCCGGCCGGCTCTATCAAACCCGATAGCCCTGCGGGTCGTTATCTGCAAGAGCATAGCGTTAAGCCCGTCGACTTCAAC
Source organism: Halomonas sp. 3A7M (assembly GCF_014897875.1). Taxonomy (NCBI): domain Bacteria; kingdom Pseudomonadati; phylum Pseudomonadota; class Gammaproteobacteria; order Oceanospirillales; family Halomonadaceae; genus Halomonas; species Halomonas sp. 3A7M. The sequence continues at coordinate 31,103 of NZ_JABUZD010000119.1, read as the reverse complement.
TCCTACGGCTCACGTCGAGGTAACCATCAAGTAATGATGCGTGGCACCTTTGCCAACGTGCGCATTAAAAATGAAATTCTGGACGGGGTTGTTGGTGGTGAAACCCGCCACGTTCCCAGCGGCGAGCAAATGGCGATTTACGATGCTGCCATGAAATATAAGGAGGAAGGCACTCCCCTAGTGGTGATTGCTGGTAAAGAGTATGGCACCGGCTCTTCACGGGACTGGGCAGCAAAAGGCACCCGCTTATTAGGTGTGCGCGCGGTTATCGCCGAGTCCTATGAACGTATTCACCGCTCAAACCTAATTGGAATGGGCGTGGTACCGCTGCAGTTCCCTGAAGGTGAAAGCCGTGCAACGCTTGGTTTGACCGGTGATGAAGAAATATCAATTGCTGGCTTAAGCGATTTAAGCCCAGGGGGCAGCGTAAAAATTGTCATCAAAAATGACGATGGGGAACGCACCGTTGATGCCAAGTGCCGAATTGATACCGTCAATGAGCTGGCTTACTACCGCCACGGTGGTATCCTTCACTACGTGTTGCGCAAAATGATCGGCGCAGCTTAAAGGCAAAACCTACCAATGCTTGCATAGCCCCCACCATGGTGGGGGCTTTTTTTTGCGCCCTGGTTTTGCTGTTTGGCTTCTCGCTATTAAGCTTAGAAGGCCCTGCGGCGATAAGCACGATACTCGGGCGACCAGCACGCTCTCTCGATACGCTCACGTAATTCGGTGCCGCTTGTTTTAAGCGCCACGCCGTTTTGCTGGGCCTGGGCTGCGACTTCAAAGGCAATCGATTTACTAATATCACGAATCCGCGACAACGGCGGTAGCAGTGCGCCCTTGCCCTCCTTAACCAGCGGCGCTTCGCGCGCCAGCGCCCGAGAGGCGCTCATCAACATTTCATCAGTCACGCGATTAGCATTCGCGGCAATCACACCTAAGCCAATACCGGGGAAGATATAGGCATTGTTACATTGGGCAATTGGATAGGTGCGGCCGTTATACACCACCGGTGCAAAAGGGCTGCCAGTCGCGACTAGCGCTTGGCCGTCGGTCCAGCGAATCACATCTTCGGGTACCGCTTCTGCCTGAGAAGTAGGGTTCGACAGCGGCATAATCACCGGATGTTCGCAGCCCGCGTGCATGGTACGCACCACTTGTTCGGTGAAAATACCGCGCTTGCCGCACACACCAATCAATATCGTTGGTTTCATTTGGGCAATGGTTTCTTCAAGCCCCTGACCATTCCAGTTAGCCACCAGCTCCGAATCGTGGGCCAAACGGCGCTGGAAATCCCGCTGCCAAGGCTGATCAGTGGTCATCAATCCATCTCGATCAACAATAAATATTCGCGCCCGTGCTTCGCTTTCAGTCAGCCCCTCTGCCTGCATGGCCACGACCACCTGCTCAGCAATACCACAGCCTGCCGAACCGCCACCAACAAACACTACGCGCTGCTGGGCAATCGTTTCATCGCGGGCCTGGCACGCCGCCATTAAGGTGCCCACTACCACTGATGCGGTACCTTGCACATCGTCATTAAAGCAGCATAAATCGTCACGGTAGCGCTCTAAAAGCGGTACCGCATTGGCCTGGGCAAAGTCTTCGAACTGCAGCAGAACGTTCGGCCAGCGACGTTTTACAGCGGCAATAAATTCCCCCATAAACGCATCGTACTCTTCCTGGCTAACCCGCTCATGACGCCAGCCCATATACATAGGGTCGTCCAGCAATGCCTGATTGTTAGTGCCCACATCAATCATAATCGGCAACGTATAGGCGGGGCTAATACCACCACAAGCGGTATAAAGTGCCAGCTTACCAATGGGAATGCCCATCCCACCAATCCCCTGATCACCCAGCCCTAGAATCCGCTCACCATCGGTGACAACAATCACCTTAACGTTATCCTTGGTGGCACTGCGCAGGATATCGTCCATATGCTCGCGATCCGGATAGCTGATGAACAGCCCCCGGTGATTGCGATAAATATTAGAGAACTCCTGACATGCCTGCCCAACCGTAGGGGTATAAATAATCGGTAGCATCTCTTCTAGATGCTGAGAGACCAAGCGAAAGTACAGCGTTTCATTGTCGTCTTGGATGGCACGCAGATGAATATGCTTCTCTAAATCACTATGACACTGTTGATACTGGCGATATGCTCTCGACAACTGCTCGTCAATGGTCTCCACTTTTTGCGGCAATAAACCAATCAAGTTAAACGCTAGCCGCTCCTCTTGAGTAAACGCGCTGCCTTTGTTCAATAGCGGCATTTCAAGCAAAGAAGGACCGGCGTAAGGAATGTACAGGGGGCGTTTACTCTTCGTAGACATAGGCACTCTCTTTTTATGTCGATTGCTATTGCAATGCAGCAACGCTGGGCGTTGGCGGCGTTTCGCATAATGTAACATGCTAGTACGACAAAGGTGGGAGGGACATAAATAATGGCAATAAAAAAACGCCTTGGTAGCTACCAAGGCGTTCATAAAAAGCATTAAAACTGATCAACCACTAGCAGCTTTTAGCAGCAGGTTGGCGGCCTTCAACACCGTTAAAAAAGAACGGCCGCAGCTTAACGCCCACCATGTTGCCGGCGAACGCCGCAACCATCCATAGCCAGCCATGCAAGCTGCCAGAGGCAATACCGCTGAAGTAAGCGCCAATATTGCAACCAAATGCCAGCCGTGCGCCATACCCCAGCATGACGCCACCAATAACAGCTGCTAATAGGGATTTAAACGGGATGCGGAAGTTGGGAGCAAAGCGCCCAGCTAGGCTCGCGGCGGCAAGCGCCCCCAGCATGATGCCAACATTCATCACCGTCGTGATATCACTCCATACACTCGCCTCTAATGCCGCAGCATTACCCGGCGCTTGCCAATAACCCCACTGACTGACATCGCCACCAACGAGTTCAAACCCTTTCGCACCCCACAGCGCGAACGCAGAGGTAATGCCCCAAGGGCGACCAGCAAGGGCTAACGTTGCGAAATTGAGTAGCGCTAGCGCCACTGCGCCAGTAATCAACGGCCACGGACCCGTTAACCAGCGCTGACTGCCAGGCTTATCGACCAGCGGTGCCTGCTCCAAGTGACCATGACGACGCTTTTCCATAATCACAGTAAACGCAGCAATCGTCGCAAACAGCACCAAGCTAATCGCAATACCACCGCCAGCACCTGCTGCATTCACCAGCGACACAGGCTGAAACGCTGGCAAGCTCTGCCACCACGCAAAATGCGCTGAACCAATCACCGACCCAACAATGAAGAACAGCAGCGTAATTAACATTCGTGCATTACCACCACCTGCAGTAAACAGCGTGCCCGACGCACATCCGCCACCTAACTGCATGCCCACACCAAAGATAAACGCCCCCACCACGACCGAAATACCAATCGGCGCAACAAAACCACTCACGCTGGTGCCAAACAGTGAACCGGCGCTTAACGCCGGAAAAAACAGCACCACTGCAATCGCCAGCATCACCATTTGGGCACGCAAACCACGGCCCCGCCGCTCGGTGATAAATACCCGCCAAGCAGCAGTAAAGCCAAATGCCGCGTGATACAGCACCAGCCCAAGCAAGCCGCCAACAATCATTAAGAGACCAATATTGGCGCCAAACACCACACCGATAATCACCGCGCCCAGCACGATGGCTGCCGTTGAGAGTAATGGCACCCGGTTCTGACTAGGTGCCACTGCAGAAATCGTCGACATAGCTCACCTTCTAACAACGCCAAAAGCGCCTGTTAGAAACAGGCGCTTGGCTGAGTTGGACAATAATGAGAAGCCTAACGCTGGCTGTAGAACGCTGGAAATTCTTTATTCAGCAGTGCATATGCTTTTAAAGAATATTAAACAAAGCGCCCTAAGCCTACCGCGGAACGTAAGCGATCCATGGTGACGGCGGCTTCTTCTCTAGCGCGATCAGCACCTTTTTGCAGCACCGCTTCAATATGTGCTGGGTCTTCCATGAGCGCGATGTAACGCTCGCGGGGTGCGGTTAAGTGCGCATTCAAGTAATCAAACACCTGGTTCTTAGCGTCGCCCCAGCCAATCCCTGCCACGTACTGCTCGCGTAGTGCAGCGGCTTCCTCATTGCTGGCAAACGCTGAGAATATCTGGAACAGCGTGCAGGTGTCTGGGTCTTTGGGCTCACCGGGTTCCAGTGAATTGGTTTTGATTTTGCGCACCAGCTTCTGCAGCTTTTTCTCGCTGGAGAAAAGCGGGATCGTATTGTTATAGCTTTTGGACATTTTGCGACCGTCCAAGCCCTTCAACACTTCGCCTTTTTCATCCACAACGGCTTCAGGCTGAACAAAATACTGGCCTTTAAACATGTGGTTGAAACGTCCAGCGATATCACGCGCCATTTCAATGTGCTGAATCTGGTCGCGCCCTACCGGCACTTTATTGGCATTAAACATTAAGATGTCGGCGGCCATTAACACCGGGTAACCGAACAAGCCCATGGTGACGCCTTTATCAGGGTCTTGGTCACCGGCTTCTTCATTTTCAGCGACCGCTGCTTTGTATGCGTGGGCGCGGTTCATCAGCCCCTTGGCGCATACACAAGACAGCATCCACATTAATTCGGGAATTTCAGCGATATCCGACTGACGATAAAAAATGGCGTTATCGGTATCTAACCCTAGCGCAAGCCACGTGGCGGCAATTTCCAGACGCGACTCTTGCACACGCTTCGGATCTTGGCATTTGATCAGCGCGTGATAGTCAGCAAGAAAGTAAAACGACTGTACATTGGGGTCTTGGCTTGCCTCAATGGCAGGCTTAATAGCCCCCACATAGTTACCAAGATGTGGCGTTCCGGTCGTGGTAATCCCGGTCAGCACGCGGGTTTTGGCTGTCTGACTCATAGTGTGGATCCAGCTGGATAAAGGTCAAAAAAGGTAAGTCATTGTACACTTAATGCCAAACTACCGTCGCCTGTGTCTGATGGCTTTCCTCACTCTCCTCTACTTTGATAAATACAGGTAGGCTCTGCGCCAGTAACGTTTCACTATCGGTATTGGCATTAGTAATAACCGCACCTAACGCCACTACCCAAGGTTGGCCGTCACGCTCAATGGGCGTAAATAAGCAACTATCGTGTTCGCAGTCATCGCCCAGCAGCGTGGTTAATGGGTGCGCTACGACATCTTCCCAGCGGAGAGTTTGATCGCTATTGATGGTGAGCACGTTGCTTCCCCACTCCAATTCACTAAAAGAAGCCACTGCTTGCGAGGCGGCTATTTCAGCGCGCATTTGCGCTAACGTCGACGCCCGGTAATTACTCGCTAAGCGTTCATCCACAAACGCAGATTGAACGCAGATAACGCCAATAATCAACGCGCTAGCTAACAGTGCCATCACCACAACTAGCGCAGCGCCCTGCTCCTGCGTTCGCGGTCTAAGCTGCATATCGCCTCCTTGCTCACACTCCATACATCTCATGGGCTAGCCGAAAACGTAGGCTGCAGAACAGCCTCTCGATGGGTAACGTGGAAATCGATATTGGCCCCTTGCCGACCTAATGGCAGTGACACCACGCTAACCCCATTGGTGGCGGGTGCTCCAAGCGGTTCATCCCGCTCACAGCTAGCGCCAGCGTCATAATCAAAGGTGACCAGCGGCTGAGCCTCCTGCATATCCTGAACCGTGCAGCGACAGCCAGACTCAATTACCACGCACTGCAAGCGAAAAAAAGGCGCTCCGTTTGAGTCGGTAGCGCCGTGCCTGCGTAGGGTGTCGGTAATCGATGTCGCCGCGTAAAGAAGCGCTTCCTGATTCCGCCCCAATTGATCCACCTGCTTAAACGTATGAAAGGTGCTTAAGAAAAGCTGTCCAGCACCTAGAATCACCACCATACCAATGGCCATGGCGACCAGTAGTTCTGTTAACGTAAAACCGCGCTGCACATCCATGGCAGGCCCACCTTTACGGCTGGTTGGGAAGTTGGAACACGTAGTTGAAGATATCGTCGGACTCATTAGGCTCAGTCCGCAAGCGCACCACCACATCAAACCGACAGCCTTGGCGCTCAATACGACTCTCTTGCCCCTGGGCATAGCCAAGCGCCGCCTGTTGACCTGCAAACCAATGGCTGTGCCATGCGGACTCAATGGTGGCTAACGGAATCGTGTCACAGTCTTGGTACGAGGAAAGTGCTGCCCATATCCGCTCTTGGGCATCTACCGCTGCGACGTTCGCTAGCGACTGCGTGTAGCCTGCACTAGCGCTTTGCAGTGCTGTCACCTGCATCGCGGCAACGCCTATCAGCCCAAACGCTAAAATCACCAGCGCGATAAGCGCCTCGATTAGCGAAAGGCCGCTTTGCCTAACCATTTACCAGCACGCCTCAGGCAGGCGCTCGCCCCGCGCATTAAATTGAATATCGCTGTTACAACCGTCAGTTTGAGATGTTGCCGCCGTCAGTAAAAACCCACCATCGTCCTCACTGCCGTCATCGGCCGTAATCATGTAATTACCATCGGGAGAAGAGGGAGTAAATGAGCAGTCGGCATAAGCGTATTGGCGGGAGTAGCAGCGCTCAAGCTCGGCGGCGGCCTGCAACAGGCCAGCATGGGCATCTGTGCGTAGCGAACGCTCAACATAGCGGGTGTAACTGGGGTAGGCAATGCCCGCCACTATGCCAATGATAGCGACGGCAATCAGCATTTCAATGAGCGTAAAACCGTGCTGACGAGCTTCCTGGCGCCCAGCACGGTTAGCAAAAGGCAAAGGCACTGAACGCGCTCCTGTATCAGTTGGCCCATACGCTGAGTATGTCGCAAACCGATAGGCTTTGCATCAGTCGCTTACAATCACCTGCTCACGCAGCTCTTTCGGCATAGAGAAGGTAATATTTTCTTCGCGGCCCTGCAGCTCAACAGGCACCTCTGCGCCAAACGTTTGCAGCTTGTCGATAACACCTTTCACCAGCACTTCTGGCGCACTGGCCCCGGCGGTGACACCAATACGGCTAACACCTTCTAGCCACGCTGGCGCAATTTGGTCGGCATTATCGATTAAATAGGCAGGCGTGCCCATCCGCTCGGAAAGTTCGCGCAGGCGATTAGAGTTGGAGCTATTGGGGCTGCCGACGACCAACACCAAGTCGCTATCTGCCGCTAGCTCACGCACCGCATCCTGGCGGTTTTGAGTGGCATAACAGATATCATCTTTGCGTGGCCCCTGGATCTCTGGGAACTTCTCCCGCAATGCATCAATCACCTTAGCGGTGTCATCCATCGAGAGCGTGGTTTGAGTCACAAACGCCAGCGCTGACGGGTCATTGACGGCTAACTTCGCCACGTCCTGCTCATCTTCGACCAGGTAAATCTGGCCACCGTGAGAAGTGTCGTAACGCCCCATGGTGCCTTCGACTTCCGGATGACCTTCGTGACCAATCAAAATGCACTCTTGGCCGCGCTTAGCATAACGCAACACTTCCAAATGCACTTTGGTAACCAATGGACAGGTCGCATCGAAGACTTTGAGACCACGCTGCTCAGCCTCTTGTTGCACGGCACGGGAGACACCGTGAGCCGAGAAAATCACGATCACGTCGTCAGGCACTTCATGCAGCTCTTCAACGAACACCGCGCCACGTTCGCGCAATGTTTCAACCACAAAGCGGTTATGTACCACCTCGTGGCGTACGTAAATGGGCGGACCGAAGACATCTAGCGCGCGGTTGACGATGTCGATCGCGCGATCCACGCCAGCACAAAAACCGCGCGGGTTCGCCAGCTTGATCTGTATTGGCTGAGAGGACTCTGATGACTGCATAAAAGCGCCTTGATGCAACTTGCATCGCCGGTTAAATGAAAACGAGTGCTTAAAATCAGTGTTTGGTGATGGGCGTTACGTTCAGCACATCGACTTCAAACGTCAACGTGCGACCTGCTAGCGGATGATTAAAATCCACTTCCACACGGTCGCCATCTATGGTTTTGACCACGCCAGGCAATTCCGTTCCCGCTTTATCAGCAAATGACATCACCATGCCGATTTCTGGCGCTTCATCACCGAAATCGGCGCGCTTCAGCGTTTGAATATTTTGCGGGTTATGCTGCCCAAAGGAGTGCTCAGGTGTGATTTGAAACGACCCGCTCTGGCCTGCGGCCATCCCTTTAATCGGGTGTTCGAAACCAGGTGGCAAGTTACCGTCGCCATACTGGAACGTCGCCGGGGCTTTCTCTTTGGTGGAATCGACTACCGTGCCATCTTCCAGCTTCAGCGTGAAGTGCAGGGTAATCTCCATACCATCATCAATTAGGTAGTCCATGGTTCCTCACTCGTCACTCTATGGCTTTCAATCACGCTGCTGTAGCGCGGCTTTCTTACGACGTCGATCACCCATTATCGACTCCCAAATTAACCCCACCGCTCCCAGCGTAATGCCGATATCCGCCACATTAAAGGCAGGATAGTACCAACCAGCGGCATGGAACGATAAAAAGTCCACCACATAGCCATGTACTAAACGGTCATACAGATTACCCAGGGCACCGCCAATAATCAGCGGCAACGCCACGGCCAGCAGCTTTTCATCGGCCTTAACGCGGGAAAGCCAGACGGTTAAGCCAATGCTGGCACCAATGGCAATCAGCGCAAAGAACCAGCGCTGCCAGCCGGGATGGTCCGCTAAAAAGCTGAACGCAGCGCCAGTATTGTGCAGCAGCGTTAGGTTGAAAAACGGCAGCACCTCAACGGGCTGGGCGTAATTCAACAAATGGCTGGCGGTGTATTTGGTCAGCAAATCTAACACGATGATCGCCACCGCTAGCCACAGCCAGCGCAGCGGCCGCCGCATCGGCGGCCGCTGGTGTGGATCATTGGTGGTTGACGCAGTGTTAGGCATAGTAACGAATCTCGCCGCTGCCTTCTGGAAGATTGCTGATACAGCGACCACACAGGTCGGAATGCTCAGCATGAGTGCCTACATCAGCACGATGGTGCCAGCAGCGCTCGCACTTCTGGTGCTCGCTTCCGCTAACCGCCACTTTCAAGCCTTCAAGCTCGGTGCTTTCTGCGTTGGCGGCATCCACTAGCGGTGCTAGATGGACTTCACTGGTGAGCATCACGAAGCGCAGCTCGTCGCCCAATTTAGACAGCGTAGCGTTCAGTTCATCGCTCACGTAAAGCGTAACTTCCGCCGCCAAGCTGCCCTTGATGACTTTGGCATTACGGGCGTCTTCCAAGCACTTGTTCACCGAATGCTTCACTTCCAGCACTTGCTCCCAGAAGGCACGGCCCAGCTCAGCGCCATCCTCTAAGGTGCCAAGCCCAGTGTAGTAAGTTTCCAGCAGTACGCTGTCGCCACGCTTGCCAGGAATATGCTCGTAGATCTCCTCAGCGGTAAACGACAGGATCGGTGCAATCCAGCGGCTCAGCGCTTCAACCACATGATAAAGCGCGGTTTGCGCGCTACGGCGGGCGAGTGAATCCGTTTGGGTGGTGTACTGGCGATCCTTGATGACATCCAGGTAGAAGCCGCCTAATTCCCGTGCGCAGAAACCGTGTACCTGCTGATACACATCCAGGAAACGGTACTCTTCATAGGCTTTTTCGATACGCCCCTGCAGCTGTGCCGCACGGTCAACCACCCACTGATCCAGTGCCAGCATATCGCCAAAAGCCACCTGATCGTTAGCCGGATCAAAACCGTTCAAGTTAGAAAGCAAAAAGCGTGCAGTGTTGCGGATACGACGATACACATCGGCGGTACGCTTCAAGATTTCATCCGACACCGCCATTTCACCGGAGTAGTCGGTAGACGCTACCCAAAGGCGTAAAATATCAGCGCCCAACTTATCCATCACACTTTGCGGCGCGACCACATTCCCCAACGATTTGGACTGCTTACGGCCCTGTGAATCGACGGTAAAGCCATGGGTTAGTAGCTGACGATATGGCGCATGACCATCAATCGCCGATCCGGTCAGTAGCGACGAATGGAACCAGCCACGGTGCTGGTCCGAGCCTTCCAGGTACAAATCAGCACGCGGGCCACTTTCATGACCATGAGGGTGCGAGCCACGCAGCACATGACGATGCGTGGAGCCGGAGTCAAACCAGACATCCAATGTATCGGTGACTTTGTCGTACTCAGCAGCTTCGGCACCGAGTAGCTCAGCGGGGTCGAGTTTAAACCACGCTTCAATACCCTCTTGCTCGACACGCTTAGCCGCCTCTCCCATCAACTCAACCGTCTTGGGGTGCAGCTCGCCCGTTTGCTTATGCAAGAAGAACGGAATCGGCACGCCCCAGTTACGCTGGCGGGAGATACACCAGTCCGGGCGATTAGCGATCATGCTATGCAAACGCGCCTTGCCCCACGCGGGGGTAAATTCGGTGGCTTCGATGCCTTCCAACGCCCGCTCACGCAGGGTTTTACCGTCTTTACCTTGAATATCCATGCCCACAAACCACTGGGCAGTGGCACGATAAATCACCGGGGACTTATGGCGCCAGCAGTGCATATAGCTGTGCTTGATGGGCGTGTGCGCCATTAGCGCATTAACCTCGCGCAGCTTCTCAACGATATGCGGGTTAGCTTTCCAGATCATCTGGCCGCCGAAGAACGGCAGATCATCAGCGTAAACACCGTTCCCCTGCACTGGGTTAAGCATGTCGTCAAAGCTCATGTCATGCTCACGGCAGGTGATAAAGTCATCCATACCGTAAGAAGGCGCTGAGTGAACGATGCCCGTGCTACCCACTTCGGACTCAACGTAATCCGCGAGGTAAACCGGCGAGAGGCGGTCATAGAACGGATGACGGAAATTGATTAGATCCAGCGCTGCACCTTGCGCGGTAGCGATTACGCTGCCCGTCAGCTCAAAACGCTCTAAACAGCTTTCCACCAGCTCTTCTGCGAGCAGCAGCAGGCGTTCGCCGGTATCCACGAGCGCATAGGTAAACTCAGGGTGAACGTTCAACGCCTGGTTAGCGGGGATTGTCCAAGGCGTGGTGGTCCAGATCACCACCGCCGCAGGCTTGGGCAATTCGCTTAGACCAAAGGCCGCCGCTAGCTTGTCGGCATCTTCTACCGGGAAAGCGACGTCGATGGCGTCGGATTTCTTATCGGCATATTCAACTTCCGCTTCAGCCAAGGCCGAGCCACAATCAAAGCACCAGTTGACCGGCTTTAGGCCTTTGAACACATAGCCCGCATCCACCATTTCCGCCAAGGCACGGATTTCGCCCGCTTCATTAGCGTAATCCATCGTGCGGTATGGGTGGTCCCAGTCACCGATGATGCCCAGGCGAACAAAGTCAGCTAGCTGCGTTTCGATCTGCGCACCGGCATATTCACGGCAAAGCTCGCGGGCTTTACCCGCGGCCAAATGTTTACCGTGGGTGGTTTCTACCTTGTGCTCAATAGGCAGACCGTGGCAATCCCAGCCTGGCACGTAAGGGGCATCAAAACCCGCCAGATTCTTCGACTTAACAATAATGTCTTTAAGGATTTTATTGAGAGCGTGACCAATATGGATGCTGCCGTTGGCGTAGGGAGGGCCATCGTGCAGAACAAACAGCGGCGCACCCGCGCGGGCATCGCGCAAGCGCTGGTATAGGTTCATATCCTGCCATTTAGAAACGCGCCCTGGCTCCTGCTTCGGCAGCATGCCGCGCATAGGAAAGTCGGTTTCTGGCAAGTTTAGCGTGTGCTTATAATCCATAGTCCGGTCAGCCGTCGTTAGCATCGGCGGCGTTATCCGCCGAAGAGAAATCAGAAGAAGCGGTCTCACGCCCAAGCGGGGCCGAGGCCAGCGGAAGAGAATTCATGCAGCCAGCACCCGCTGCTGCGAAGTAGCGGCGCGCTCTGGCTTGATCGTGTTCAATTTGCGTTTTTAGCGCATCAAAGTCGTCAAACTTCACTTCCCCACGCAAACGCGCGCAGGGGTAAACCGTCAGCCGCTGACCATAGAGGTCGCCTGAGAAATCCAACAGATGAACTTCCAGCGTGGGGCGTTTAGACCCCACCGTTGGCCGAAAGCCAACATTCGCTACGGCGGGATAACGCTGACCATTAGCCAGCTCGGCCACCACAGCAAACACGCCGCGCAGCGTTAATGGCTGAGGCAACAGCGGCAGGTTAGCAGTGGGCACACCAATAGTGCGCCCTAGCTGCTGGTCGCGTACCACACGGCCATGCAGCGAATACGACCTGCCCAGCAGGCGTGCAGCCACGTCAAAGTTACCGCTGGCCAGTAAGGTACGCACGCGTGAACTGGATACCCGCTCGTCATCAACTTTAAAGGTGCGCGTGTGCTCTACACCAAACCCTTCCACCTGCCCGACAGTTTTAAGCAAGGTGAAGTCGCCACGGCGGTCGCAGCCAAAGCGGAAGTCATCACCCACCACCAGATGCTTCACCCCCAAGCCCTTAATTAGCACTTGATCGATAAACTCGCGCCCGGTCAGGCTGCGCAAGGCATCGTTGAAAGGCAGGCACAGCACCTGTTCGGCACCATGATCACGCAGCAAGCGAACTTTTTCACGCAGGCGGGTAAGCCGCGGCGGTGCTTGATCACCAGCAAAAAACTCCCGCGGCTGAGGCTCAAACACCACCACGGTCAACGGCACCTTCAAGCGCGCCGCATGCTCACGGCACTGCTGCAGGATCGCCTGATGGCCGCGATGCACACCATCAAAATTACCGATGGTGGCAACGCAGCCCCGATGAGCCGCTGTCAGATTGTGCAGACCTCGAATGACGTGCATGGCACCTCTTTTTTAAAAGCCTTTTTTAAAAGCGTTTGATTATAACGAACGCGCTGATCAGGTGCAGGGGAAGATTACTTTCGCCCTGGCATCACCTTTTTAATCACCCTAACGCTGCCTATTGGCGCATCAGCTATTCATCTTAAAGTGACGCAGCCGCAGGCCAAACGCGGTCAACCAGGCAAAGTAAAGCCCGCCACCCAGCACGACTAACCCTGCTACCCAGCGAATGCGCTGCCACAGTTCAAAATCAAGCCACTCCTGCCAGTCGGGGGCAGCCAGATAAAGCGCAATACTCATCAACGCGCTACCGCCCACCAGTTGTACTGCGTAGCGTCCCCACCCCGGCTGAAAGATCAACACCTTCTGGCGATAGAGCAGATATCCCAGCAGCCCAGCATTTAAAAATGCCGACAGTGCAGTCGCCAATGCCAAGCCTGCGTGAGCAAGCGGCCAAATTAACAGCAGGTTGAACACCATGTTAGCCACCATGGCGATAATGCCCACTTTGACCGGTGTTTTAGTATCCTGACGAGCAAAGAAGCCCGGTGCTAACACCTTGATCAGCATAAACGCCACCAATCCAAAGGCGTAAGCGCGTAGGCTCATGGCGGCCATTTGAATATCGGTATCGGTCATTGCCCCGTAGTGGAACAAGGTAATCAAAAACGGTTCTGCCAGCACGGCCAGTGCCAGCGCGGCAGGCACCCCCAATAGCAGCACAACGCGAATGGCCCAGTCTAGCATCGCTGAAAAGTGTTCGGTGGACTGCTCCGCATGACGCTTGGAAAGTGCAGGCAAAATAATTGTGCCAATCGCCACACCGAAGACCCCAAGCGGAAGTTCGACCAACCTATCCGAATAGTACAGCCAAGACACGCTGCCCGCCGTTAACAACGAGGCCAACACCGTATCCAGCAGTAAGTTAATTTGCGATACCGATACGCCAAACAGCGCGGGAGCCATCAGCTTCAGAATGCGCTTCACGCCTTCGTGGGCAAAATTTGGCCACGGGGTCGGCAGCAACCCAAGGCGCAGCAAAAACGGCACCTGAAACGCTAACTGGGCAGCACCCGCAATCAACACCCCCCAGGCCAGCGCCATGGCGGGCTCTTCCATTAACGGCATTAGCAGTAGCGCCGCGCCAATCAGCGAAATATTCAGCAGCACGGGGGTGAACGCGGGTACCGCAAAGCGGTTCCAGGTATTCAGCACGCTACCCGAAAAAGCGGTTAACGAAATCAGTAGCAAATAGGGAAACGTCAGGCGCAGCATGTCGGCTGTCATGGCCAGCTTTTCGGGGTCGCGCCCGAAGCCGGGGGCAAATACCCACACCAGCCACGGGGCGCCCAGCATCGCCAACGCTGTTATTAGCGCCAAAATAGCCGTCAGGCTGCCCGCTACCGCATTCAGTAGCTCGCGAATTTCCTGCTTACTGCGCTGGGTTGAGTACTCTGAAAGCACCGGCACAAAGGCTTGGTTAAACGCCCCTTCGGCAAACAAACGGCGCAGAAAATTAGGAATTTTAAACGCAACGAAGAACGCATCCGAGCCGTTGCCTGCCCCCAAGAAGGTGGCAACCACCACATCGCGCACCAACCCCATCACACGCGACAACATGGTCATGGCACTGACCACTAACCCAGAGCGCATCAACCCGCGGCGCGGGGGCGACATATTTGCTTGCGGTGGCGTGTTGGCGGTCATCACTCAATCCATAGCGACTAAAACAAGAGACCCAAAGTCGCCGCGGGCAACGCGACGTATAGACACAAAAAAACCGGCCGCAGCCGGTTTTTTTATGGCGCCTGCCGGCTTACGCCGCCAGAGCCTTAATGCGCTTGTTCAAGCGGCTTTTCAGACGTGCAGCTTTCTTCTTAGAAAGAACGTCTTTATCAGCGATGCGGTCGACAACCGGCTGCATTGCCCGGAACTCTTCCATCGCTTTGCCATGATCGCCGGTGCTGATCGCTTTGATCACACGCTTGATGTAGGTGCGGACCATGCTGCGCTGGCTGGCTTTCAGGACGCGACGAGTCTCGGCCTGGCGGGCGCGCTTGCGTGCTTGCTTGCTGTTCGCCACAGGTATCTCCTTGGAGAATAAAGGTTGCCAATAAACGGCAACGGATTAACTATGTGTTTGTCGGTCGGCTTTCACCACGACATTTCCGTCAGAATCTTTCCACAATAACCAATTGATTTGGAAGCAATTAAAATACTACCAAATGGTGTAACGAGCAGTTCAAAATCTGCCCGTCCACGGGTCTTGTCTGAGAGGATGGCATAGTCTATCACGCGTTAAGCGGGCTTGCCAGCGCTTGTCAATGCTTTTCCCGCACAGATTGCCACTCACCCGTTATGGCAATGCCTGCCCCGTTGGCGCCAGAATTTTGCGCAGAAAACGCCGCGTCCGCTCATCTTGAGGATTGGTAAACAGCTCCTCAGGCGGCCCTTGTTCGACAATTTGTCCTTCATCCATAAACACCACCCGGTCGGCGACGTCTCTGGCGAACTGCATTTCATGGGTCACCACAATCATGGTTTGCTGCTCGGCGGCGAGCTGTTTCATTAAGCTCAGCACCTCTTCCACCCATTGCGGGTCCAGCGATGAGGTTGGCTCGTCGAATAGAATCACATCGGCATTCGCGGCCATCGCACGCCCAATGCCTACCCGCTGCTGTTGGCCACCGGACAGCGATGCTGGGTAAGCATCCGCCTTATCGGCCAAGCCAATGCGCTCTAAAATCTCCCTTGCCCGAGCGTGCGCCTGAGCCTTAGGCAGCTTATCAACGACAATCATGCCTTCGCTGATATTTTCTAACGCCGTTTTGTTGGCAAATAGCCCATAGTTCTGAAATACGAAAGCGGTTCGTCGGCGTAGCGCCAGAATATCGGCACGACTAGCACGCCGGGCATCGACCCTTAAGTCGCCTACCGTGATGTGTCCCGTTTCTGGGCGTTCTAGAAAGTTAATACAGCGCAGCAGGGTTGATTTACCGGTACCCGAGGGACCAATAATGACGATGATTTCACCCTGCTCCAGGTGCAAATCAACGTCGGTAAATACTGGCTGCTGGCCAAAACGCTTACTGACAGATTCGAGGGTGATCATCGCTGGTACGCCTTATTCAGATACGTTTCCAGACGGCGCTGGCCCCAGGAAAGCGCTTCCACCACCACCCAGTAAATAATCGCCACCAGCAGAAATGCTTCCAGATAGAGAAAGCTGCCCGAGGCTTCTTTTTGGGTAGCGCCCATCATTTCGGTAACACCCAGGGTAAACGCCAGGGAAGTCGCTTTAATCATATCGATGAAGTAGTTCATCAGCGTTGGCGTTGCCACGCGGGTGGCTTGAGGCAGAATAATCCGCCGCATCAATTGAGACTGGGTCATACCGATGGACAGCGCCGCTTCGGTTTGGCTGCGGTCAATACCGACAATCGCCGCGCGAATGGATTCCGCCATGTAGGCCGAAAAGTGCAGCGTTAAGCCCAGCACCGCTGCGGTCACCCCGTTGATGGAAATCAGCGCGTTAATCAGTTGGGGCAAGCCGTAATAGAACAAAAACAGCTGCACCAATAGCGGCGTTCCGCGAAAAAACGAGATAAACAGCATTGCCGCGCCGTTCAACACCGGCACTCGCGATACCCGGATGACCGCCAACAGGCAGGCAATGATCAGCGCCAACAACATGGCGATGCTCGCCATTTGCAGCGTTAACGGTAAATAGCTCAATAGGACCGGCAACAGGCCCCACATATACTCCACATTCAACATGGTTATTCCAAGGTCAGTTTCGCAACGTCGCTATAAGCGAAACGGCCGTGGCAGTGCCACGGCCGCAATCAGTTGCTGGTCGTCTAAAGATAAACGCCGCGATTATGGCTGGGTGATATCAGTATCGAACCATTTTTGCGATATTTCACCTAATGTACCGTTTTCACGCAGCTCTTCCAGGGCGGCATCTACGCGGTCACGCTGAGCACGGCCCTCTTCATCATCACGAAACGGCAGCGCGTTTTCTATGATGGTGAACGGCTGGCCAGCCAATGCAAGCGGCAAACCGCGCTCGCTGATCACCTGGCTGGCGCTAACGCGATCCATCACAAATGCATCGATACGGCCAAGCGCCACATCCTGCTCGACGTTGGATTCGTAGGTACGGATATCGATCTCATCGGCATTAGGCTGTTCACGCAGCAACTGCTCGTAGTTAGAGCCCAAGTTCACCGCAACGCTTTTGCCAGATAAATCTTCAACACCGTGAATGGTGTCATTACCTGCCCGCACAACAACCTGGGCACCATCGTAAACATACGGAGCGGTGAAGGCGTACTTCGCTTTGCGCTCATCGGTAATGGTGATTTGGTTGGCAATGGTATCAATGCGCCCAGACTCCAACATGCCCGCCAAGCCAGAGAAACTCGCTGTCACGAACTCAATCTCATCGCCAGTCACATCACCAACGGCGTTCATGACATCGACTTCAAAGCCTTTCAGTTCGTTTTGCTCAACAAACGTAAAGGGGAAATACCCCCCAGACATGCCGACGCGCAGCGTATCCGCGTAAGCAGCGGCAGACAGCACACTACCCACAACGCTAAGCGAAAGAACAGCAACAGCTTTTTTCCAACGGCTCACATTCGCCATATTCATTTTCCCCTCTAGGGCACCTAAGCCCCCTGCTTTAAACGTGGGCACCGGTTGCGACGTTCGTCGAGCATCTACCAGTGCAATGAGGCCAAGATACCAGCAAAAAAGAAATAATAAACAGCTTTCTTAGTCTTTTTTGGAATTTAGGATCAACCGGTGGTGCTATTGAAGATGACGTGCTCAGCACGTGTTCCACACATAACCACTCCTATCACCATTACTATTAGTATGCTTACACTTATACTCTAGTCCTTGTACTATACATTTATAAGGTGATTTGCAGACTGGGGAGATAATCGTGGCAACTAAACCTGATGCAGAACAAAGATTTGCAGCACAAACAGTGCGTTACACACGTCGCGCCTACCAAGCGTCATTGAGCCGAGGCCAGAAAGTCGTGGAAATCGCCAACGGAAATCTTGTCGAAACGCGCCCCGATGGCAGCACTTATGTGTTGAAAAAAGCACCCGCTAAACACAAAATTCCTGTAGGCGTGAAGCTGAAGGTGACCTAATGGATCCAACACCAAGGTTGAGAATGTTTGCTGGCCCCAATGGCTCAGGCAAAAGCACCATTCAGAGTGTCATACCTGCACATCTGAAAGGGGTTTACATCAACCCAGATGATATTGAACAAAGCGCCAAGGACACAGGCGCTATCTATTTTGGTGATTATTCTGTCGACATTTCAAAAGCGGATATCAAACACTATTTCTATCAATCGCCTTTAACACGAAAAGCGTCTCTGGCACCTCTGCTTGAAACATTACTATTTGAAGACAACTGCCTTTCCTTTTGTAAAACCGAACCAAACTCCTATATCGCTTCAATTGCCTCATCGCTCATTCGTGATCAGCTTATCGCCTCTAGAATTAGTTTTACGTTTGAAACTGTAATGTCATCAGAAGACAAGATAGAAGTATTACAGGCATCCCGTGCAGCAGGTTTTAAAAACTATCTCTACTACATTGCCACCGACGACCCAGACATTAACGTCCAACGAGTTCACAACCGAGTAGAATCGGGAGGACACACCGTACCAGAAGATAAGATTCGTCAGCGTTACCATCGTTCACTCGACTTATTAATAAATGCCATCAAGCTTGCTGATCGAGCGTTTATATTCGATAACTCAGGTAATGAAGACATATGGCTAGCAGAAGTAACTCCGGAAGGAGAAATTGAACCTAAAGCGGAAGAAATACCCGACTGGTTTTACCGAAGCGTTATACAGAAGCTCACTCCTGCCTATTAAGAAGCTAGCTCACGTCTGGACTTTTTCTCCGTTGCGGAAGCCCCCATTCTTAGCAGAGTGAACGAGAAGGCGAGCAGAAATGATGCCTCAGATGGCTAAACCTTGGCCTTACCAGAAATAACGGCTTTAAACCCTGCCTTGGTGATCGGCTGCTGATTGACGTCAACCACCTTGCCGCCTAAACGGGCCAATGATTTGGCAAGAGAAACCAACCGCGCAAGCTGGAGCTTGCTGGGCGAAAGAGAGCGACCACTCTCATTCACCTTAATAGTGACACCCTTAATTAAGTACTGGCTATTATCATCGGTAAAAGAAGGAAGTTGCCCAGGAGGAAAGGCGTTTTCAACAACGATAGGGTTACGTGAAGACTCCCCCATCACCGTAAAGGCTTTCGTACTAGGCTCATACACCGCTCCCGCAGATGCCAGCGCTACGCTTAAGCGCTCGTTTAGCCCAGGTGAAGGGGTTTCAAACAGCACTTGCACGCCCCAAGAAGTACCGCCCTCATTCGCCAGCGTGGGAACATCATCCGCTTGCATTTTAGCGCCCATCGATAGCTTTCTGGGCCGATCAGCAGGCTGGGAAGCGCTTCTAAACTCGCCGCTAAGAATTAAATACATAGCAACAAAGCCACAGGTCAGGCTAACCCACATCGTACCAATCGCCACCACTAGCGCGAGCGTATAAGTATCCATACTATTTTTATTATCCCTGCGGCACCCGCAGCGCCTCTAAGCCTCAGTCTATAAAACACCCTGTTGTTGCTAGCACGGCCCAAAATGAGCCTGCTAAGTGATTATGGTAGAAAAGCGCGTCATCACAAGCCACCCTTGGTCTATAGCACCTTTCAAGCTACCCCAACATCACTTGCGTATGCACCACGCCGCTATACCCGAGTAACCCACCGCACCGTCATTCCCGAGTAACCCTCCGCACCGTCATGCCCGAGTAACCCACCACACCGTCATTCCCGAGTGGGGTTATCGGGAATCCATTCTGACCTTTGCCCGATACTACCCAGCAGCCTGCCTCACCATGGATTCCCGCTAAGGGCATGCGGGAATGACGAACCTGGGGCGTAACCTCTGTGAGTGGCGGGTGCAAGCTACCCCAACATCGCCTTAGTATGCTCGCGCTGCTGCTTCACCGCACCATCTAATATACCCAGCAGCTTTTCATAATCCTCCGGCATCGCTTTATCCATGCCGGTGTCTTCAAAGCGTTGTAAAGTGGCTTGAGTGTCCGCTATGACAGTTTGCAGCTCATCGATAACGTGTTGTTGTTCTTCATTAGTCATACGTCACCTCAGTAAAAAAAACCGGCCCCCAAAGGGAGCCGGTTTAGTGTACTACTTAGTGATACAGCAAATGCTCTATCGAAACTAAGCCTCAGATTAACCCAGCAGTGAAAGAACGTTCTGCGGAATCTGGTTGGCCTGTGCCAATACAGAAGTACCAGCCTGCTGCAGGATCTGCGCGCGAGTCATATTGGCGACTTCTACCGCGTAGTCAGCATCTTCGATGCGCGAACGAGCTGCAGAGAGGTTAGTCTCATTGGTGCTCAGGTTGGTAATGGCTGATTCAAAACGGTTCTGCACAGCACCCAGCTCAGAACGCAGGCTGTCCAAGGCTTCCAGCGGGTTTTTGGTGGCGTCCGCATCGCTAAGCGCTTCTTGAGTCAGATCACCATCTTCGGTAATGAAGATTTCATTTGCAGCACCATCAGTGATCTTGCCATTGTCATTAACATAGACAGAGGCAGCAGCTGAATCGGAAAGAGTGAAGTCTCCTTCAAACCCGGAAGTAAAGACAGCTGCGCCGCCACCACCGAGGGCATCAGTCACCGCATTAGCGTTACTAATATTATACTGATTAGCAGCTGTACCTTCACCGTCTAAGTCTACATCGTAAGCGTTAGTTGTATCGTCTTGAATCTGATTCTGAAGATCTTCAAAGGCGATGGTTTCGTTTTCAGTATCTACTCCGGCGCCACCGTTCGCACTATAAACCGTATCGTCTGCAGTAGTAATGCTACCAGCAGTACGGCCTCCTTCAGCAAGCTCACTGACCAAGTCTTCAATCGTAGCGACAGGATCGCCGCCCGTATTTGTTACGCTTAGATCAGCAGAACCAGCGGTACCCGTCAGGTATAAGTTTTCGCCTGTAGAGGCAAGCGTTAGTGCACCAGAAGATGAAACGTTAACTTCTTTGACTCACCAGCGCCTGGTGTTAGGCCAAGATCGGTGGCTAAGTTACCAGCATTTCCATCTACAGCTACGCCAGCACGGTCGAAGCTGAAAGTGTTAGTGTCAGCGTCGAGAGTGTATACAGTATCGGTAGTACCCGGATCTAAAGTAATTTCAGCGCCATCTTTCAGATTCTGGAACACATCACCAACGTTAGAAGCGGTGTTGAACGCTGCGTTTGTACACTCGTTCGAGGTGCCAACTTGTTCAAAGTCATTGGCACGTAGGTCTTGAATCGACGCAGCTTTATTGGCGGTACCCGTACCGTTCACATTAAAGCCGCCTAAATTCAATGTTTCAGCATTGATCTGCTGTAGGTTGACAGAAATGGTCTGGCCATCGTTAGCACCTACCTGAATTTTCAGGCCGCTATCTTCTGCCAGCACTTTAGTGCCGTTGAAGTCAGTTTCTTCAGAGATACGGTTAATCTCATCCAGACTCAGAGTTAGTACCGTTTTGAGCCTGAACAGACAATTCACGAATACGCTGCAGGTTGTCATTCACCTGATTCAGCGCGCCTTCAGCGGTTTGCGCAATGGAGATACCATCGTTAGCGTTACGCTGAGCCTGGCCGAGACCGGTGATCTGTGAAGAGAAGCGGTTAGCGATGGCTTGGCCAGAGCTCAAACGCTCCATAGAGGTTTGCAGCGAGTTTTGTGATTTGGACAGGTTGGACTGGCCAATCATGGAAGTAATGTTGGTATTGATCACTGACATGGTGTGATTCTCCTTGCATGAACACTGGCCGGAAGGCCTGCTATTCGGCCACTTTGTGCGCCGTTATTAGAATTAACGGCACAGTGAGAAGAATCTTTAGGGCGGTTAGTAAAAAAAAGATGTAATGTTTGGTAACTGTAGGGTGAGAGGCTTACTTTTACGTGGGCAACAAAAGGGCGGCTTACGCCGCCCATTGCGGGTGCCTCGCTTCGCTCGTTACACCGCACTACTTATCTGTGGCTACTCAACCGAAGCGTTAAGGTTATTTCTTGCGGCCTAACTGATTATCCAGGGCATCAAACTGCTGGGCAATCATCGCATCTAGCTGACCGAACTGGGTGCGGTAGCGGGAGATGGTGCCTTCAATGGTTTTTTCCATACGCTCGAAACGGTCGTCCAAGCTTTTAACACGGTTTTCCGCGCCGCTAATCGCTAGTTTTACCACGCCATTGTTGCCCAGCATCTGTTCGATTGTAGTGTTTAGCCTACCCGCCATGCCGTCGCCCTCGTTTTCACCGGCAAAAAAGTCATTGAGGGCCTGGGGGTTATTGGCAACCAAGTCATCTAGCGTCTCCTCATCGACCTTGAGCTTGCCATCTCGCTGCAGAGTGATGCCTAGCTGGTTAAGGGTCGACAACTCACCGCCTTCTACCCCGCCGGTTAATACACTGCGCAGCCGGGATTCGATGGTGCGCACGGTGTTATCGCCCAATAGCTCGCCAGCGGTTTCGCTATCGCCGGTAAAGCTAGTGAGCTTGCCAATGGTGCCTTTTAAGTCGTTAAACGCTTTTACAAAGCCATTAATCGCTTCGCGCTGCTTTAGCGTGTCGCGCTCAATATTAATGGTGCTGGAAGCCGTTTCGCCGTCCACGATATTGAGTTCAGCAAGATTTAGCGTTACGCCTTGAATCGCGCCTTCAACACTGTTTTCTGCACTACTAATCGCAATGCCATTAACCGTAAGCGCGGCATTTTCACCTGGGCGTTTTGTTAGCGCATCTTCAGCAAAGGGGCCGGGGAGCACGGCGCCATTGGTATCAACAAAGCTAAAGCTTTCAATAGAAGCGTCTGCGCCAGTGGTTTTAGAGCTAAGTGCCAGCCGGTAGCCCGTGCCATCATTGATAATCGTGGCGTTAACACCAGCTTCTTTATCAGCGTTAATGGCATCACGAATATCTGCAAGGCTACTGCCTTCTGCGATGTTGATATCGACGCTCTCCCCATCGCCAAAGGTCAGCTGCATTGCGGTGGCCCCTTGTAGATCCAGGGCGGCGTCCCGCTCTGCCACGCGGTTTGAGGCCAGCGTACCAGAGGTGGCCAACTGGCTGACCTCTACCCGGTAGCTGCCCGGCAGCGCATCAGCGGCAGCAGTCGCTTTAATGGCATCGCCACGCACATTGGCGGAAAGGCTTTGGTAGAGCTTGGGGTCATTGATTTTGGCGACCGCATCTTGAAACGAGTTCAGCGACGTTTGAAGTTGACCGAAAGCAGAAATTTTCGCCTGCTGCTGTTTCTTTTGAAGCGTAATCGGCGCGAGTTTGCCTCGCTCAGCCGCTTGAAGCTGATCAAGCAAACCAGTGAGATCAAGGCCAGAACCAACGCCAAGAGAGGTTATCGTCGCCATGCGGGGGTATTCCTCAGTGCAAAAGGCTAAACCACAAGACCCAGGCACGCATGCGCACGCCCGTTTATTTAATAGCACTGCTATCGGCAGAAAAGCGCACAACTTTAGCGCCTTTTCGCGCTTTCGCCGATTTTCATACTTTTTTACTAGAAATGAGAATTTTCTAATGAAAACGCCTGCAGGAAGCAGGCGTTAGCGTAGGCGTTCAACAACCACCAAATTACTTTAGCGACTATTTACGCCCAAGCTGAGCGTCAAGGGCATCAAACTGCTGGGTTAAATAGTTGCTGGTTTGGTTCATCTGGGCAATCATGCCGTCTAACTGGCCGAATTGAGTGCGATAGCGGGAAATGGTCTGCTCAATAGACTGCTCCATATTCAGATAGCGCTCACCCAGAGATTCTTTGAGGCTTTCCGCACCGCTAATCGCCCCCGACACTCTGCCGTTGGAACTAAGCAGCTGCTCTATTGTGGTGTTAAGCTGCCCCGCCATGCCTGACTCATCCGCATCGCCAGCAAAGAAGGTTGAAAGTGCCTCCTGATTATTGGCAATGGCGTTATCAAGCTTGTCGCTATCAACTTCAAGCGTGCCATCGCGCTGTAAAGAAATGCCGATATCGCTGAGCATGGAAAATTCGCCTTCCACGCCACCGCTGAGCACGCTGCGCATGCGAGACTCAACGATACGGACAGTGCCATCACCTAGCAGATCACCCGCAGCACCGGTTTCAGAATTGAAACTGGTCAGCGCGCCGATGGTGCCCTTGAGGTCGTTATAGGCATCGACAAAGCCCGTAATCGCTTCACGAACAGCGCGTGTATTCTGCTCGACTGCCACGGTGCTATCGCCCTCATCTTGAAGGTTAAGCGTCACGCCTTGAATCGCCCCTTCAACCTGATTGGTAGGGCTGGTAATAGCAATGCCATTCACCGTCAACGCGGCATCGGTGCCTGCTTGCAGGGTGTTATCGGTGTCGGCGGCGAAGGGCGCTGTGCCTGCATCAGAAAAGCTAAAGCCGGTAATAGAGGCATCCGCACCGGTTTCGCTGGAACTAAGCGCCAGCCGGTAGTTGGTGCCGTCGTTCACAATGGTGGCGTTAACGCCTGAATCCTCACTGGCATTAATCGCATCGCGAATATCTTCCAGGCTGCTATTCGCACCGATGGTGACGTCTTTACTGGCCCCATCACCGAATGTGAAGGTTAGCGTTTGCTCAGTGGTCGTTTGCGGCGCGTCCAGTTGATCAACACCTGTGGAAGCCAGCGTGCCACGAGTAGCGAGTGTATCAACGGTGACATTGTAACTACCGGGCTGCGCTTCGCCATCTGCCGTGGCAGTAATGGCATCGCCTCCCACATTCGTGGAAAGGCTTTCATACAGCGCACTGTCGTTTAACTCAGCGGAGGCAGTTTGAAATTGGGAGAGCGCACTTTGCAGCTGACCATAAGCAGAAATCTTGGTCTGCTGGGTTTCCAGTTGACGCTCTATAGGCTTCAGCTTCCCTCGCTCAGCATCTTGCAGTTGATCCAGCAAGCCGTTGAGGTCGAGCCCTGAGCCAATACCGAGTGATGAAATGGAAGCCATAAGTTACTGCCCTTTTTTTAAATAACGCCCAACACGCTGGCGCTGCTCATACGTAAGAATGTGATTTATATTTAATACTATCGACCATTAAAGCTTAGACTTGAGCCTATTTGGCTTTTTTTACGTACTAAAAAGTAATGAATTGTAAAGAATGACGCTTACATAAAGCTAAAAAGGCATAACACCATCAATTTTAATTAATACTTTTTGCTTTTCCCCTAGCGGCCCACATGTTGAATTATCTAGATGACAGAAATATGTCAGAAAAAGGTCGGCGGTTGCTTTGACACCAATCCATCATAGACCTTGGTCTAATACCCGCATTGCTTTATAATGCACTGCAACAAGCCCATTTTGGGGCTGTTTGCAGGAGAACGACTTATGCCTTCCGAGGTGTCACAACCCGCATCCACCGTAGTGTCTGCCGCTTATCATGTGCAGCGCAGCCTACGCCACTGCCTTTCTACCGTTGCCGAGCTGCTTTACGATAACGGCCATGTGCTCGAAACCATTACCTTGCCGCAGCGTGGCCTCGCCCGACGCGAGCTGGCTCATTTGAAGGGGCATTGCCCTAGTTGGAAAACATGCCAACGGGTGCTTGAAGAGAGCGGTGCCGCTGAATTTAATGATTACGACCGCTTCGTACTGACGTCTATGGGGCGGGAGCTAATGTTTGATATGTTTGGTCAGGGTGCTGCCGACTGCGCGTAATCGCGTTTGCTTTGCTCTGCACGTTCTAAATACGACGCTCTAAATACGACGTTTTAAATACAAAGCGCCCGCAGCCCCTTGAAAAAAGAGCTGCGGGCGCTTTTCTATTAGCGTGATGTGCTTAGCGCAGTCCAAGCAGCGATAGAATAAACAGCACAACAACGATTAGACCAATAATATAGATAATGTTACGCATAACGGCACTCCTTGCTTTTGCGTTTAAAGGCTTGCTTCAAAGAAAGCAACACCTTGGGATAACATTTCCAGCCTAGCAGTGATTGATAATGTTTGCGTAATTTACCCTCGGCGGGTATTAACTCACTCGCTTAAGAGACAGCCCGACGATTCGTCTCACTCCCCCTTATGCCCAAGACTCATGAGATACAGCGCTGCCGCCAGCGCCAGCACCGAAAGCGCGAGGTAGATGGCTTCCAGTGGCGTCGTGAAACGGATATCCACCACAGCGCGGAAAAACTCAATAATTACCGCCAAAATCACCACGCGGGCAATCTTGTCCTTGAGTTGATCCAGTGAGCCTACGTTAAACGGATGCTTGGGATAGCGCACTTCCGCCTGGTCGATCCGGGAAACAAACAGCCGATAGATACCTAGCCCAAAGATCAGCAGCACAATCGCTATTAAATAAACATCAACGGCGATGATGATGTCCGGCACCAGGGTGTCGTGGATATCTTGAGAGCTATCCACCAGGTAGTAGCGCAGTACGTCACCCACCACGGTTAAGATATCCAGCGTGCCAACAATAAACAGCATCAGTGAACCCAACAGGCTTGGCACTACCGCCAGCATTACTAGAAAGCGCGAATTCCAAAGCACCGTTTCAATCCGCCGCTCCCAGGAGGATTGTTCACGGGGCGTTTTGGGCGCAGGCGGCAGTGCTGAATGTGGCGATGGTGAGTTCGATGATGATGACTCAGACGGTGCTGGATCAGACATGGTGCGTGCTTGCTCCTTTTAAAAAGCCGTCAGCTTAGGCGGCGCTAGGATGATCGTACGCGAACTTATAGCACGTTGATCAGCACAACCGTAAACGTAACTCCGGTGAGTAGAAAACCCAGCGAGAGCATAATGCCGTCTCTGGCGACTAAACCTAAACCAAACAGGGTAAGCGCCAAACCCGCGCCGTTGGCGCTAAACGGAATAAACTCCATCGGCGGCATGGCTAGCGCGATAAGCAGGCACATCACGGCGGTGACGCGTATCCCGATATAGCCAGTCATCCACGCTAGGCGCACACCTAGTAAGCTATCAATCCATGTGGCGGGCTTTTTCATGTAGTGAATAGCTTTATCGAATTTGTTTCGGGCAATAGAGCGTTTTACCAGCCATTTAGGTAACCAAAAAGTTTCCCTGCCGATTAATAACTGAACGGACGTGAGCAACACCAACGCCGCCATAAGCGTTGGCATACCGGGAATATCACCGATGATAGGCGCAAGTGTGATTAGCCCAGCAAGCAACAATAGTGGCCCAAATGAACGCCTGCCCACCGCGTGAACCACGTCGTCTACGCTTACCTTGGCTTTTTCACGCTCCATTCGCTCCATGGTGTTAATCAGTTCGGTTAAGTTCGATGCATCCTGCATATCACTCATTGGCGTTTCTGCGCTCCGAGCCCTGTATCAATGGGTCTATTAATGGTTATGTCGACGGCTGGGGATTTCTGCTGAGCCGGAAGGGAGCCGCTAGGCCTGGGGCGTGCTGGCAAGCTTGCTGCGAATAAAATCACTATGGCTAACGTGTAAAAGATCTGCCAGCCGCCGGATACGGTGCTCTTCGAGCGGGTCGATACTGCCGTCTGCCCAAGCAAGCTGCCACATTAACGCTACCAACTCGCAGCGCTGCTCATAACCGTAGTGCTCTTTTATCAGGCTAACAAACTGGTAATGATCGACGGCATCATCCACTTCTGCTTCCGCCAACGTCATTAACTCGTTAACGTCGCTGTCACTTAAGTGGTAGCGGCTGATTAACATCTGCTTCAGTGCGGCGC
This sequence comes from Halomonas sp. 3A7M, assembly GCF_014897875.1. NCBI lineage: Bacteria > Pseudomonadati > Pseudomonadota > Gammaproteobacteria > Oceanospirillales > Halomonadaceae > Halomonas > Halomonas sp. 3A7M. The sequence goes on along the minus strand of NZ_JABUZD010000119.1, from coordinate 3,553 downwards.
GTTCAGCATCGCTTTTATCGTAATCGGCACGCATGACTTCACAGAGCAGCGCCGCCGTTGCGAGTTCTAGCGTCAGGGTTTGATTATCACGCTGCTCAGGTTCTGCCAGCGCGCGTTGGAAGAAATTGCTAATGGCATCCAGCACGGTTTCTCTCCTGTTAATAAACCTGCCACTTCGACTGGCGATATGGCACTTAGTGCCCTTTACGCCTAAGCGCCCACCCTCACCTCACTATTCACCAATCACGATTCACGATTCACCAATCACTCCTTACGCTTCGCCAACTGCTCTTTTAGCTGCTTGGGCACTTGCTTGATAATCAGGCGATCCTGGTTTTCATCGTACTCAATGCTGGACCCGAGCAGGTGGGAGTCAAAACTGATCGATACGCCCCCAGCACGCCCGGTAAAACGGCGAAATTGACTGATAGTACGCTTATCCGGCGGAATCTCTGGAGAAAGGCCGTAGTCAGCATTACGGATATGGTCGTAAAACGCTTTGGGCTGCTTTTCGTCCACCAGCCCCGAAAGTTCTTCTAACGTCATTGGCTCGCCACGGCGCAGCTGCTCGTTGGCGTAGTCAACCAGGGTGTCGGTTTTTTCTCGGCTGGCTTCGTCGTCGTAGTCCTCTTTTTCGACGTAATCACTGAAGGCTTTCAGCAGCGTGCGGGTTTCAGCAGGAGCATCAATGCCCTCTTCCATTCCCAGCAGCGCTATCAAGCCATCGGCTAGCTTTTTGCCGCCGCGGTCTTTTAAAAACGACACATATTGTGCGCTTTCAGAATCGCTCTGCCACTGGGTAAGGTTTACCCGTGCCGCCAAGGTGAGCTGGCTGGTATTAAGCTGCGCGGCGGGCACTGCTTGGTGCTCTGCGTTAATGCCAATACCTTCCCGCTGATGAACTAAGCCTAAAAACAGCGTCTCGGTATCGCCCTGGCGTAGATGTGCGAACACTAAGTAGCCGCTAACGGAGAGCTGCTCTTGCAGTGTTTGCGCCAAGCGTTCGGCAATCGCAATAGAAAGCTGGGTAAAATCTTGCTCTTCTGCCATATACGCCCGAAGCCAAGCTACCAGCGGACCAGCCTGCTCGCCCTGCTCAGCAAATCGCCCCCACCCTTTGGCTTTGGTGTTGTAGGTGTCATTTAGCGAATTCACCAAGCTTGCCATCACAGGATCGTCGTTGGCCGCGGGTGTTGACGCAGGTGCCGCCGTGACGGTCAAACGTTCACCATCTAGTGATGGATCAAGGCGGTGCACAATACTTTGCAGTAGCGGCATAAGCGGGAGTTACCTTTTATTTAAGAGCGATTTAGCTAAGAACGGTTGATTAAAAAAACAAATCATCAAAAGAGCGGTGTTGGCAAAGAACCGCTCAACAGGCAATCCGCAGGTTTAGGGCTTTAAGCGATAACCGGTGCGGAAAATCCAGGCAATGGTGGCAAGGCTGGCCGCAAGGAAGAGCATGATCATCGCCACGCTGGCCGCTAAGCTAACATCGCCAATGCCGTAGAAGCTCCAACGGAATCCACTGACCAAGTAGACCACGGGGTTGGCTAACGTCACGGTTTGCCAAAACGGCGGCAGCATATCAATAGAGTAGAAACTCCCCCCCAAAAACGTTAGCGGGGTGATCACCAGCAAAGGCACCAACTGCAGCTTGTCGAAACCATCTGCCCAAATGCCGATAATAAAGCCCAGCAGGCTGAAGGTGACCGCGGTCAGTATCAGGAAGGTGAGCATCCAAATCGGATGAGCGATCTCCAGTGGCACAAATAAGCTGGACGTTGCCAGGATAATCAGCCCCAGAATGATCGATTTCGAGGCAGCAGCGCCCACATAACCGACCACCACTTCTAAATAAGAGATGGGCGCTGAGAGAATTTCATAAATGCTGCCGGAGAACTTCGGGAAGAAAATCCCAAACGAGGCATTAGAGACACTCTGAGTAAGTAGCATCAGCATAATCAGACCGGGCACAATAAAGGCCCCGTAGCTGACCCCGTTAATTTCGCTGATGCGTGAACCAATCGCCGCGCCAAACACCACAAAGTAAAGCGAGGTTGAAATCACTGGCGACACAATGCTTTGCAGCAAGGTACGGCGAGTACGCGCCATTTCTGCCATATAAATGGCACGAACGGGGTAGAGATTCATGGGCGCTCCTTTACCAAGTCGACGAAAATATCTTCCAACGAGCTTTGCCGGGTGTGCAGGTCTTTAAAGCCAATGCCCGCCCTTTCCAACTGAGTGAGCAGCGCAGAAATACCGCGCCCATCCTCTTCCTGACGGCCATCGTAGGTGTACACCAACTCATAGCCATCTGCTGCCAAACTCAGCTCGTCTTGATCAAGGGACGCAGGCAATGCAGAGAGCGGCGTGTGCAGCTGAAGCGTTAGTTGCTTGCTGCCAAGCTTGTTCATCAGCGCTGCTTTCTCTTCCACCAACACAATCTCACCGCGGTTGATGACACCAATGCGGTCGGCCATTTCTTCGGCTTCTTCAATGTAATGGGTGGTGAGAATGATCGTGACACCATTATCCCGCAGCCCGCGCACCACTTCCCACATATCACGGCGTAGCTCGACGTCTACCCCAGCAGTGGGTTCATCTAGGAATAGAATGCGTGGTTCATGAGAGAGCGCTTTGGCGATCAATACACGGCGCTTCATGCCACCGGAAAGGGTCATCAAACGATTGTTGCGTTTGTCCCACAAGGCCAGCGACTTAAGCACTTTCTCGATATGCGCTGGATTCGGCGGCTTACCAAACAAGCCTCGGCTAAAACTGACCGTATTCCATACCGTTTCAAAGGCTTCGTTGGTCAGCTCTTGAGGTACAAGACCAATACGTTCACGGGCCTGACGATAGTGGCTAACGCTATCATAGCCATCGACTAACACGTGGCCCTGGGTTGGATTCACCAGCCCGCACACCACGCTGATTAACGTTGTTTTGCCCGCCCCGTTGGGGCCAAGCAGGGCAAAAATTTCACCGCGTTGAATGGTTAAATCCACACGGCTAAGAGCTTGAAAGCCACCTTCGTAGGTTTTGTTCAAGCCTTCAATAGTAATAATGGGATCGTTCAAGGCGTGCTCCTCACACCGCGACAGCATTGCCGCGGTGCTTGACGGATGTTCGGCGCCATTAACTGCGGCTGGTAATTTCCAACAGGTGGTAACCAAACTGGGTTTTGACCGGGCCGTGTACCTTGTTCAGGTCACCGCTGAAAACGACCTTGTCGAATTCCGGTACCATTTGGCCGGGGCCAAAGCTACCCAGGTCACCGCCTTGACGGCCAGAAGGGCAGCTAGAGTGCTGCTTGGCCACTTCTGCGAAATCACGACCGTTTTCGATCTCTTGCTTCAGTGTGTTGCACTGCTCTTCACTGCTTACCAAAATATGACGGGCGCTGGCACGTGCCATAACAAACTCCTAAGTAATAAAAAAAGAACCTACATAATCTGTTGCTGTTTCATTTTGCCATAACCGTCATCGCGGGTGCGCTTCGCTTACCCAATGGGATGGACTCCTCCTCACCCTACTCCGGCGTCAG
>NZ_JABUZD010000118.1:0-70657 GCF_014897875.1 Halomonas sp. 3A7M | reverse complement strand
TACCAAAACTTAGCCGTCAGCGGAGTTTTTCTACAGGCTCAACGTCGAGTATAGAGGCGCGAGCTTGCGAGCGTCCTGCGCGCGAAGGGCACGTACTGCTGCGCCTAGTCATACTATTTTTCTTTCGGGGTTACCTTCAGCAAGTTAAGTTTGGTGCTCAATACTCTAAGCCCAAGCTCTGACCTGATAAAATTCCTAACCTCAACAACCAACTCAGTATGATTAGCACTTCCTGACAAGGCTATGTCATTCACAAACTTATCGCATAATTCAACTTGTTTGGTATTTCCGTACAAATGAATATAGCTAATCGCTCGCTCAACTTCCCTATAATTACCGAGAATGTCAACATTTCTTCCAAGCTCAATAAAGACATCATATGCTTCAGAAAGGTATTTTAGTCTAATTTCACGCTGCTTATTCCTAACATCACGTGCAGCATTAAGTTTGTGGGCTACAATCCAGCCAATCACTGCCGCCAGAGTGGCAATTGTAGTTGGTATCAATAACTTCCAGTCCATCTTTTGGGTACACCTCACTTAATGTATAACGCCGTGTTAAGTAGTGAGCAACGCTGTCACCAAGCCTAAACCATTGCACCGCAAACACGAAACCCAACCTTGAACTGAAAATACCAAGCGTTGGGTATCACTCTTAAATGCCTTGTTATGTGCTATTTTTACCATCATAGGCTAAAGCAGCACTTTTTAGTTGCTGAATATCTGATGCACACAAATGGCGTTTTAATGCTTCAAATTTTTTTGTAGGCCAATCATATATTTTCAACTGCAAAAGCTCATCAATTACAGATATCTCAAAGCGATACTTGACTAGTTTTGCCGGTGTACCACCAACTACACTATAGGGAGCAACGTCTTTAGTAACAACACTATTGGCTGCAATAATAGCTCCTTCTCCGATAGTGACGCCAGGCATTATCATCGCTCTCATTCCAAGCCATGCACCATCACCTATAAAGGTATCCCCTTTACCAACATATGCTTCATCAATGTAGTACATAAATGGATATAAACAGAACCAATCTGCTCGATGGGTATGATTTCCGCCCATCAAAATAATGACTTCCGCGCCAATACAGACATAATCACCAATATGAAGCTTATCGATTTCCCAACGCGGCTCCCACTTACGACTCACTTCGTCACCATGTAGATACCTAATAACCGACTCTTCAAAGCCGTTGTCCCAGCAATCACTGTAATAACTGTGAGTACCCTTTATTGAGATATTAGGATTAGTCACTACTTCATGTAGCAACTGATATTTTGACCAATGTTTATTCTGCATACTAAACCTCAAGCTAATATTAAACAATAAAAACTATTGAGTTAACACTTTGCTCGTCAGTGAATTCGAGGTTGCTTTAATAGAGGAATAGGTTTCATAAAAACACTCTGAGATAGAAGGTAACTGATGATAGCAAATGACACCAAACTCAGCGGACGATTGAAGCGACGTGTAAACTGTTCCACTGTAGCTGATTGTTTAGTGCCGCACCCTATTCATCGCTGCTGTGTTTACCCTTGTTTTTGCGCATATTCTTGGAGCAATTCGGGAAGCTTTTCCTGCGGTGGAAACTTACAAAAACTATGCTCTGCGCCAGTGGTAGCCCACTCCAGTTTTTCATCTGTGTAAGTTTCAATAAATGGTTTGTAGGTTCGAGAATCCTCTAGCAACGTTGAGCGAACATTAACAAAGTTATCCATACCTTCGGGTCGAGTGAACAGCCAGCTCATACAATGCTCGCAGAAATAGTGGCGAGTGTTCCCATGCAGCCCACCGATAACAGGCTCTCCGGTTTTGATTGAGAATGCCTCGCTCGGATAAAGCGAACTCAAGCTAAACGCGCTAGATGTCATTTGCTGACATCCTGTGCAGTGACATGCCATGGTGATCATTGGCTTAGCGCCAACCTCAAATTCTACCTGTCCGCAACGGCAATGGCCTTTAACCTTACTTGATGTACTGTCCACTTCAATTTACCTCTTAGTTGGATATGGTTAGCGCTCTCCCCCTTCCCTAGTCCAGAGGTTGGGAAAATGGCTATATGGCGCATAACGCCGCGCTCTGCGGAAAGTTTTGAGCCGCGAAGCGTTAGAAAGATTGTCCGCCAACAGTAAATCCTTAGGGAGTATGTATACGCTGAAAAATGAACGCAACACGCTCATTAATATTGCCTCGTGGGACTTCTAGTGTTTCGTACCCCCACTGCGAATACCACCTTTTTATACCGTCAAACACCGCTACGGACTCCTCAAACGTTTGATCACGCTCTGAATCTGTATCGTAAATTTCTTTCCATGGCGGCAGAAGAAAGGCAACGCTGTTATATGGAAATTTTTGAACGTATTGCGCTATTTCATCTCGCGTTAATGCGCTCTCCGCATCGAGCATGTACAGAGCATCCAGTACTCCGCGATCAAACAACATGACACGGTCGCAGGAGGCTGCATTCTGATACTTTTCGATATCCGAACTAAGTATCTCTTGGGCAAAAGAGACAGGGTCCGGTCGAGGCGATAACCCCACGGCTAACCGATCTTTGATTATTTTCCTGGCGGACTCCGGTGCGAAGCTATATCCACGCTCCGCTAGAGCACTAAGAATGGTCGTTTTTCCACCACCAGGACCTCCGGTGACTACGAATCGATGGTTCATCTCACTCCTAACGAGGCTGTAGAAAAACTCGATTTCGAGCTGTCTCCACTGCCTATCATCCTAATTTATTTACTCAGCGAGTTTTACCCTATGCGATGGATCAACGGAGTAACAGAGCCGATCCAGGGCGTGGGGTTGCCCACGGGGCGACCAGACTGGATCGTGCTTCACGATTTGAGGGAAATCTCCGATTGCCAAGAGATTGAGCGTCACTTCATAGTAGAAGTCGGTCCCCCCATCACCCACTCATCCGATTTCAAAAGACGCCACGCCAAACAGGCGAGCTAACGGTAGGGTTGGCACCTCCCCCCGGTACATTCGGGCGGTTTCAAATGACACCGTCATGCCATACTGCTCGGCCAATGCCACCGCCGCTGGGTTGATGGCTGGCACATCAAGGAAAATCGGGTCCGATGGCGTCGTGCGGGCCCTCAAGGCGAGAAGAAGCGACTCGGCCAATGCCGGACTGTCCGCCAACAGGGGACCGACCTTGTAACCGTTGCGGCATTTCCGGATGACCCCATAGCCAGACAGCCTGTCATGCTGCATCACGCCCAGTGCATGTCCATCGGGCTGGCTGATCCAGGCGCGGGTGAACTGCTCCCTGCTGGCAGGGAAAAAGGGCCGGTCATAGGCGTCAATGGTCTCAAAAGGCAGGGTGGATAGCTCGACGATCCCCGCGTGCTGGGGCGCCTTTCCGCCACCCCTTCCCTCGTAGCGAATGTTGCGATAGGCCAGCGTAAAACCGGATTTCCGATAATTTTCCTGCTGATCAACGACACCATCGAGTCCGATGTGCAGGCCTTGAAGATAGCTCATCCCGGCCTGCCACAGTTGAAGCCCATACCCTTGTCCCCGGTATTCCGGCTTGACGATATAGAAGCCAAGAAAACCAAAGGCGTCATCGTATTTGATCACCGAGATGGTGGCGATAGGCTCGTCGTCAAGCAGGCCGACGAGGAACCCCTTCGGGTCGGCGGAAAAATAGCAGTCGGCATCGTGGAGCCCCGGATTCCAGCCTTCCTTTGCGGCCCATTCCATCGCGAGGTCCAACTCTTCGCGACTCATCGCCCTGATCCTGTAGCGGTTATTGTTCATTGGTTGCTCTACGGAACATGAAAACGTCCTTATAGATTAGGCCTTATCTGAAAACACGCGCTGCCAACTAACAGCATATGTAAATATGCACTGGCAGATGGCCGCTTAGGCTCGAAAACGGTTGATGCAGTCCTCTCACCTGAATCTAGCCCATTAATTCCTTTTAGGGCAAAGCAAATTTTGGAAAACAGTCCAAACGTCGCTTGTCGGCAAGCCTGTTAGCGGTCAATTAAGGAAGAGCTTAAAATAGTAGAGTTAAGTGGCAGCCCTAAGGCTAATGCCAATCATTTAAGGCTGACTGGCATTACCCCCTAGCCCCATATAGCAAAGCGGCCACCTCCCGCAGCGTGCACCGCACATCATTCCCGAGTCACCGCACTGTCATTCCCGAGTGGGGTTATCGGGAATCCACCTTGATCTTGACCCGCAGCAGCCCGAAATCCCAGGTCAACATGGATTCCCGCTAAGGGCCTGCGGGAATGACAAGGGCGGCTCGGAGGGCTGGGGTGGAGTCATCTTCAGGCACTTATTAAACAAAAAACCCAGCCCATCGGCTAATGCCAGTCATTTAAGGCTGACTGGCATTACCCCCTAGCCCCATATAGCAAAGCGGCCACCTCCCAAAGCGTGCACCGCACATCATTCCCGAGCCACCGCACTGTCATTCCCGAGTGGGGTTATCGGGAATCCACCTTGACCTTGTCCTGCAGCAGCTCGAAACCCCAGGTCAACATAGATTCCCGCGATTTGCGCTATATCTCTTTCCTCAGCTAGGTTGACCACGATCTCTCCTCATCTGTTCTTCCCGGCCCTACCAAAACTTAGGCGCCAAAGGGTTTTGCTACAGCCTCAGCGCTTGCAGCAAGCGCGCCCTTAGAATGGAGATGAAGCCGAAATTAGTGGCTTTCGCCGTGACTTTGATTATTAGAACGATTTTTCACGCTTGACAGTGCTGACCGCCAGTCTTTTCTATCTTGTGTAACGACTGTTTCAAGCTTCTCAAATGATAAGCAGATATCCTCATACCCAGGAAACTCTTCCCCTGCATAAGGTTCTCTCAAGAGCTCAGACACGGTCATTTCTTGAAAGTAGCGGTCCGATGTAACTACTTTGGCCCGCCCACTTCGCTTAAACCTAGCTTTCAAACGACCGACGAAATTTTCGTACTGTCCCACCAATGCGACTTCGTACCGATCAGGATGGCGTGCCACGACCCGAAAAAGGCCGCCGAAAAGCCAAGTGTCGGGCTCGGGATAGAATTGGATCAGGGAGAAGATGAATTTCCTATTGAAGTCATCCCTATGGCCACGGTACTCGTTCCAGCCCTTCCACTGTTCTCTATCGCTGACAAATACATCTAGCGGGTGATTACGACCATTCCAGCTTGCAAGGTGAATTTTGCAGCTATCCAACTCGGGGCCATCGATTAGATCGGCCAACTCTATCTCATTCACTACTGCTCCCCCATTGCATAACGCCTGAATTCAGCTACGTTTGCGGCGACATGTGCTTTTTCGGCAGCAAAAGTGCGTGGCAGGTCAAACGTTAGCTGCAACGATTTATTAGGTATCAGATTCGGCTTTGAGTTTGCTTGTCTTGTGGATGCGACGTAATAGAATCACTATTGAGATTTCGGCCGCTATAAAAAAAATAATACCAATGGCAGCGGATATACGTGCTTTCTCCTGCTGTTCGTCAGTTGGCATAAGTTCTAGCGAGCCATGGAAGAAATAGAGCACTAGCCCTAAAGATGCGATGAAAACTATGGCAAAGAGACACCACAAAGATAATTTGGCCATTTTAATAAAAATCTTGTGATTGATACCTAACAGTTTATTCATGCGCATGCGCGTTTTCTGGCAACCCCACCTTGCCAACAGGCACCTAATTTACTGATAGAAAAAAGCATCTGTGGATATGCACTAACAGATTACCGCTTAAGCTCAAAAATGGTTGTTGTCGCCCTCTCCCCTGAATCTACCCCATTAATTCCTTTTAGAGCAAAGCCAATGTTGGAAAACTGTCCAAACGTCGCTTGTCGGCGAGCCTGTTAGCGGTCAATTAAGGAAGAGCTTGAAATAGTAGAGTTAAGTGACAGCCCTAAGGCTAATGCCAGTCATTCAAGGCTGACTGGCATTATCCCCTAGCCCCATATAGCAAAGCGGCCACCTCCCAAAGTGTGCACCGCACATCATTCCCGAGCCACCGCACTGTCATTCCCGAGTGGGGTTATCGGGAATCCACCTTGACCTTGGCCCGCAGCAGCCCGAAATCCCAGGTCAACATGGATTCCCGCTAAGGGCCTGCGGGAATGACGAGGGCGGCTCGGAGGGCTGGGGTGGAGTCATCTTCAGGCATTTATTAAACAAAAAGCCCAGCCCATCGGCTAATGCCAGACATTTAAGGCTGACTGGCATTATCCCCTAGCCCCATATAGCAAAGCGGCCACCTCCCGAAGCGTGCACCACACATCATTCCCGAGCCACCGCACTGTCATTCCCGAGTGGGGTTATCGGGAATCCACCTTGACCTTGACCTTGACCTTGATCTTGACCCGCAGCAGCCCGAAATCCCAGGTCAACATGGATTCCCGCTAAGGGCCTGCGGGAATGACGAGGGCGGCTCGGAGGGCTGGGGTGGAGTCATATTCAGGCACTTAATTAAACAAAAAACCCAGCCCATCGGCTAATGCCAGTCATTTAAGGCTGTCTGACATTCCCCCTAGCCATATAGCAAAGCGGCCACCTCCCGAAGCGTGCACCGCACATCATTCCCGAGCCACCGCACTGTCATTCCCGAGTGGGGTTATCGGGAATCCACCTTGACCTTGACCTTGACCTTGACCTTGGCCCGCAGCAGCCCGAAATCCCAGGTCAACATGGATTCCCGCTAAGGGCCTGCGGGAATGACCAGGGCGGCTCTAAGGGCTGGGGTGGAGTCATCTTCAGGCACTTATTAAACAAAAAACCCAGCCCATCGACTAATGCCAGTCAGCCTTAACTGACCGGCATTACAGCCCTAAGGCTGCTTTTAACTGAGTGATATACACACCAGCTCCCCTCCGAACCACTGCTGTTTTAGCCCGCGCTGTTTTTCCAGCAGGGCTAAGTATGGGCGTAGGGGGTGGTGGCTGGGCAACGTAACGTTAAGTTGGCGTAGGCGACGTTGGAATGGCAGCTGTTCAGCGGGTTGGTGTAGGGGCGTGACGTGCTGGGTGAGCCATTCGATGTCAGGTAGCAGTAAATGCGTGGCACCGCTGTCTAGGGCTAAGGTCACGCCTTTGGCGTCGAAGTCACCGGCGTAGAGGTGTGGCCGATTGGTTTTTCGCCATGCTTCTTTCAGTGCGACAAAGCCACCACCGTAATAGCTATCGCCACGGTAAACGACCAGCAGGTTAGCGTAGCCGCTCAGCGCTGCTATCTCTGGCGAAAACGCGTAGAAGCTATCCAGGTTTTCCACCTGAACAAGCGCGCCAAATACCGCCAGTTTCAAGCCGCTTACATCAACATCGCGTATGCTGCGCGGCTCTGGCGCAAGCCATGCAGAGGGTTGTGGCGGCAAGTTGATCAGCACGCGTTTTGCACGTGGGCCTTCGCGGCGGTTTTTATCCTCCTCAACCCCTTCAACTGCTTGGGCGGCACTGCTTAAGCCACTTAACGAGCGTCCTAGCGGTGCCAAACGGTCACTCTCCAACATGCTGTTGATTTGCGCCATGAGCGTGGCGTCAAAGCGCAGCGCTTGGTTGGAAATCCGCATGGTCAGATCAATATCTTGCTGATGGCACCACGCCACCACATCTTCGACCCACTTGCCACGAGATTTTTCTACCACGGGCTGGCGGTTAAGCTCTCGAACAACACTGTTAAGCCCGGCACGGGCGCGGCCTGATAACGTCATACTGCCACCGCCAGTGCGACGTCATGAATCAGGCGCAGATCATTAAATGGGCTGGCCGGTGACTCGTCTTGGTGTAAGCGAAACGCCTGTTGCTCGCTACGCGGCAAGCCCTGGTATTCGGAGATAACCTGAAACAGCCAAATTTCGTCGGGCCAGTCGAGGTGACTATCGTAAAGATAAGCGAGGGCGCTAATCGGCTCGGCGGGGGGCTGGTCTAACACCGCGAGGTAAAAGCGTTCGACATCTTGTTTAAGCGTCTGCTGGCGCGCAGCGGCAAGATTATCTTCCGGCGTGAGCGCAGGCACTGCCGACTCAACGGTTTGCGTGGCATGGCGCGGGGTTGGCAATTCATGCAGCAGCTCGGCCAGCACGCGACTTTCCAGCGCGCGATCTAGCGCTGGCGCAGCGGCGGCGTGTAACGGCGCAGCGTGGTTAAACAACGCCGGTACATCGCTGCGTTTGGCGTAATTACTCGGCACAAAGCCTGGGTGTTCGCGCATAAACGCCACCATACCGCTGATCAGGCGGCTGCGTGCCTGCTGTTTGCGAAAGCGTGCCATTAGCTCAATTAGCCGCCGCTGCACTTCCCGCAGGCTGGTGTAATGGTGGCTTAAGCGCTGCTGCAGCTGGCTGATCAGTAGCTTGCGCAAGCTGCCATCGCTGCCTACTAACGCAATTAGCTCGTCGAAGTCGATCAGCGCCAGACCATCTAACAACCTAACAATCTGCTTCTGGGCGCGGTCGTTTTCGCGGATCTTATCGCTCAACTGGCTAACAAAGCCGAAATCGCTATTGAGCCGCTGCCAAAGGCTATCAATAGCATCGGCAAAGCGGCCGTTTAGATCGTCAACTTCCTGACGCAGGCGCAGCAGTTGCTGCTCCTGCCGCCAATGTTCACCTCGGCTGCGGGCTTCACGGTAGCTGTGCACCAACGAGCGCACCAGCTCAAGGGTTTCCGCAACATCGGCATTTACATGGCGGCGGGTTTCGTCGGCGAGCATTTCAGCGATCAGTTCACGCACCTTGGGAGAGAGCTTTACGCCGCTCTGCTCGTCGGGCCGCCATAACACCCGAGCGGCCAACAGCTTGCGCAGCGCGCTGTCGTTGAGTCCGTCTAACGGCACGTCATCACGAGTGTAGCCCTGCATCAGTCGTTCGGCATGCTTGCCCAACAGCGCCAGCCGTTCAGCGCCGGTTTTTAGCAGGCGACTTTCCAGTTCGCTCACAGCAGCGCCTCCTGGGCACCCTCTTCCCGCTCCGCCTCGATGGGCAAGTTTTCCTCATCGCGGATAAAGCGCACCATCTCGATCAGGTAATCAATTTTACCGGTGACCACAAACACCTGACGCTCAGTGTGGGGCTGCAGCAAGTAGCCATGCTCTTTCAAGCGCTTAAATAGCTGCTTTACTTGGGCCTCCAACTGGTCGCTCTGGGAACCAAAGAAGCTGTCTGTGGCTAGCCGTTCCAAACGCTCACGCAGGCTTTGGTTGTCTTCGCACTTAGCGCTGAACTCGGCAGGTTTGAGCACATCGCCTGGGGCCGCCAAGGTGTCGCGGCCTAGCGCCTCTTGAACCAGCTGCAGCCATTCCAGCAGCGGCAACAGGCTGTTGACCGTGTCACTCAGCTGGCGCGATAGCTGCTCCCGAGCGGCCTCGTTCAGCTGTCGCCAAGCTAAAAAGTAGACACTGCCTTCATCATTGCTCGCCAGCCTGCGGTTGAGCGGGCGCAGATAGTCATCAATCGCATCGCGGGTCTCTTCATTTGCCAGATGGCGAAAGGCATTGTCATCACTGACGGCGCAGACAAACTCGCCAGCCAGCAAGCGTTCCAGTAGCGGGCCGTGTTCGATCATGCGGTCACCTCTTGCTGACGCTCCTTGATCCGCTGCGCAAGCGGGCTAAGGCGCGGCTCAATACGTTTTAGCAGGCGCTGGTTGGGCTGGTTAGAGTCCCGCTCAATCAGGTAGCGATTAGCAAACAGCAGCAGCACATCCGATTCCGGATTGGGGAAAGCACCGACAATATGGATACGGTTGCTGTCACAAGCGTTGAACAACTTTTCGACATTGTGGTAGGCCAGCGTGCCAATTTCATCAATCGGCCAATGGATAGCAATTTGTGCATCCCCTCGCAGCAGCCGCGTAAACGCCAGCAGGAACTTACACAAAATCAGGTAGGCCATGCCATGGCTGGAAGACTCCAACAGCTGGCGGTCGTTTTTGATCACCAGGTCAGTGCCGCCTTCGTTTAGGTGCAGTTCAAGGCGCAGCAGGCTTTCGAAGCTGTACTGCTGGTCGCTGCGCAGCAAATCGACCACATCGGCCAGTGCATTAAGATAATCGTCGCTGGGCAGCATCTGGCCGGATTCCCGCCACGCTTTGTAGCGCTGGGCGAACAGCTTTAAAGGCTCCCAGAAGCCCAGTTCATCAATCGTCGATTGAATGCGCACTTCCGCTTTGCTGATACCTTCTAAACGCAGGTCATCCGCCACTTCGTCGGAAAGCCGACGACTTTGCGCACTGATACGGCGGTTTAAGTCACGGAAGACAATAAAGAATTTATCCAGGTCATCGCTTAAATTGCGCCCTTCCTGAATCAACTGCTGCTGTTGATCTTCCAATAGTTTTAGCATGTCGCGCAGCAGCGGCAATACCAGTCGTGGGCTGTCGTTTGGCAGCTTCTCACGTTCACTTTGCAGTGCATCGGCAAAGCCGCTGCTAGCATCTTTAATCAGTTGGCTTTCTACCTCCAGGCAGCCCCGGCGCAACTGCTCAAGCTGCTGATGGCGGCTGGTTAACGCTTGGCGAGCACGCTCAATGCGCTCCTCCATGTCACCCACGGCCTCCGCTAATGGCGCACCCTCTGAAACGATGTCCAAACTTTCCAACTGGGTCAGCAGCGGCTTTAGGGCTTCTACGCTGCCGTGGGCATTTGCGCGCTGAATTTTAAGCTCATTAACCGCTGATTGATGCGCTTCACGTGCGCCATGGAAGTCGTTTTTGAGGTGCGCTTTTTCACGTTTCAACTGCTGCTCAAGCTGAACAAACTCCGCTTCCTGGGCCACCAGCTGGGGCTTGTGCTGGCTCCACTCAACACGCATAAAACGTTGATACTCGGTGAGTTCTTCCTGGCGAGCGGCAATTTTACGAATGCGCTCACTCTGCTGCTCCAAGCGTTTCTTCGTTTCCTGAAGCTGCGCGGGGTCCACGCCCTGCTCGGCAAGCTCCTGGCTAAAGGCGGCTTCCAGCTCACTACGCTGGCGCTGATGCTCAGCGTTGGCGTCGTTGAGCTGCTGCTTGTACTGACGAAGCTGCGCATCCAGGCTATCCAGCTGGCTTTGCGCGTCGGCTTTTAACTCCAGCAACTGGCCCTGATGGGTTTCGGCAAGCTCGGCAAGCGCCTGGCGTTTCTCTTCGCGCAGTTCGGCCTGGGCCTGCTCCTGACGAGCCAACGCCGCTTGGTGCTCGGCTCGGCGAGCCTGCTGGCGCTTGGTATGGCGCTCTTGCTGCTGGCGGCGAGCCTCAAGGGCATACTCCACTTCCTGTTCGGCCCGCTGATACCCCATGCGCGCCTGATCTTGCGCCTCATCAGCCTGCTGAACCCGTTCGTTGTGCTGCTTTAGGGCTTTTTCGGCAGCGGCACACTCGGCTTGGGCATGCTTTTTGGCGCTATCCGCCTCTTCAATCGCCGCCGCCAAACTGGCTTCGTCCTGGGCGTAATCCGGCAGTGCAATCGCGCTTAGGTCCAGCGCTAACCCGAACAGGTCGTCGCTGGCTCCTTCAGCAAGCTGCGGGGCGAGGTCTCGGCGTTCAAGCAGTTCTGGGGCAATGACCTTGCCGAGTTGCTGCTCCCAACCAGGACGGTGGTAACGCAAGAAGTGGCGCAAGCTGCCTTGTTCGGGGTCGCGCTGTTGATAGAGCGCATAGCAGTGTTGTTCAGCTCGCTCACGCTGCTGGCGACACTGCACTAGCTGCTGCTCGGCGGCATCGCGTTCACGTTTGTGGCTTTCAAGCTCGCGGCGCAGTGCTTCCAACGTGGCCGCAGCGGCGCTGCGTTCCTGCTGTGTTTGATCTAAACGCGCTTGGGCAAGCTCGGCTTCTTGAGCCTCTTCAACGGTTTGGGTGGGCATTGCCAGCTGCGCTTTTAATTCGGCAAGCTGCTCAACACCCAGCTCTAACTGCGCTTGATACTCACCCTCTAGCCGTTGGCGCTCTTGCTGATAGCGCTCGTTATGCTGCTGTTCGGCTTGCCATTGCTGCTCTCGGCGCTGGGCTTTTTCCTCGACCAGGGCATCTATCAACTCCTGGTTTTCTTGGGTTTGGCGGGCAAGTGCTTCGGAAAGCTCGCGTAACCGGCCATCTAAGCGCGCCTGACTCTCTTTTACCGCATCTTGCATGACTTGCAGATGCTTCTGAAGCTGATCACGCTGCTCACGCCACTGGGGCAAGGCGTTGATGTCTCGCTCCAGGCCGGTCATGTCGGCATCGGCGTAGTGCTCAAACTGGGTTTGCAGATCATTCAGGCGGCGCTGAGTGTGCTGCAAGTCGCTCGCGACTTCACTGTGGCGGTCGTTCAGCTCATCGCGCTGCTGGATGTAGGCATTTTCACGCTGTTGGAATTCGCGCTGGTGGCGGTTTAACTCGCCATCCAGGTCCGCAATGCGTTGCTCCGCCTGCTGATGATCGGCGCTTAGCTGGGGTTTCAACTGCCACAGCGTGGTCTCTAACTGGGCCAATTCGCGGTCGATGCCGCCAAGCTTGGTCAGCGCAGCCTGCAGCGGCTCCAGGCGCATGGACTGGCGCATCTGGGCAATCCACTCCCGTGCTTTGGCACTGCGAATACGGGTAACTGGCAGCTCGACGCCATCCTCTTCGAAAATTGCCGCCAGCATGGTTTTGAGGGTGTCCATCTTGCCCTCTTTCGCATGCACAGCAGAGACCAGTTTCTCGATATGACGGATACGCCGTTCAGGGTTAACCAAGCTAAACTGCGCTGCGATTTGGCGCAGCTTTAGGCCATCGCGGCTATTACCGTGCAGCTGGGTGAAATCGTTTTGGATCACCGAGCGAAACTCGGAGGTAGCCCCCAGCTTGGAAGAGACAGGAATCCCGCTGCGGCGCAGTCCGCTAGACCACTGCGGGTACTCCAGCGCCAAGGGGCCTTTTTCAGTTTTGATCAGATAGTCTTCTGGCCGATACGGGGCACCGACAAAACGGTACTCCACGCCGCCTTCTTGCTTGCGCGTCAGCACTACTTGGCAAACATTGCCTGCTTCGCGGCGGTATTCGTAGACAAGATAGCTTTGACGAGTGGGCAAATAGAAGGCATCAAACTTCATGCGGGTTTTCGGCACCACCTTATTGGGCAGCTCGCCGTAAAACACCGGCACTAACCGCTGAAGCGTGGTTTTGCCTGACGCGTTGGTGCCGCAAATATTGGTGTGGCCATCCACATTGAGTTCAACCACCCCCGACAAGTGGCCGTGAATCATAACGATGCGTAGCAAATGCGCCATGCCGTGTCCTTGATCGTCAAACGTCCGAAAACGCTATCTTGCCAGACCTAGAGCAAGGCGACATCTGTTCAGGTGTGAACTATTGATTTATATAATGACAATGCGCATTTAGATCAGGGGCTAGCTGCTCTCACTCACTCTTTCATTCACTCTTTCATTCACTCCCCCACGCTGCCCACCACAAAATCCCTAGCAACGCCTATATGGTAGTCAATGGCCTCGCGGCAAACCTCGGAACGGCCGCTACCCAAGGCATCTAGCAGCTTAAAGTGACTGGTGGCAATGGTATCGGGGGCTTCATGGGTTTTAGTAATCAGCGTAATGCACAGGCGAAGTTCGTGGGTTAAGCCATCAAATGCCCGCAGCAGCCTCTCGTTGCCCGCGTAATGAATCATTAAGCGGTGAAACTGCAGGTCCTCTTCAATGCGGCGTGTTCCATCATTGCTGGCGGTCGCTTCGCACAAAACCTCTACCTGCTGTTTTAGCGCGCGCTCAGCGTCGCTGCTATAGCGCTCAGATAAGCGTTGGATAGCATGACGCTCAAGGCATAGCCGCAGGTCGAAGACATCCTCTAATTCAACGGCATTCAACGCCCTAACAAAAAAACCGCGTCTTGGTTTTGAGATCAGCAGCCCACGACTTTCCAATAAGCGAGCGGCTTCGCGAACCGGCGCGCGGCTAACGCCTAAATCCCGGGAAAGCTGCACTTCTGAAAGCCGCTCACCAGGCAAAAAGTGTTGCTGGATAATCGCTTGCGTCAAATAGTCGGCCACCTGCTCAACAAGGTTTTGCTGTTGAATAAAGCCGCCAGGAGCCACTGGGGAAGAGGCCATAGAGTTTACTCTTATTAGGTATTACGTACTTTTAGTATGACGCAAAAAAGCATTCTGTCGATGGCCGATTGACGACTGTCGACAGTTTTACAAACCAATGCTATGTTCAAAAAGGCCTTATATAACGATCTATAACCAAAATCCATAACAACAACTGGGCTGTTTTGTATCACGCCTCGCTCGCCTAACAATAACGTAAATCCATTACGTGACAGGCTTTGGCCTAGTAACCGAGGAGCAGGAACAAAATGAGAACACCTTTGGCTTTGGCAATTTCCGCTGCAGCACTCGCTTTTTCGTCGGCTGCCCTGGCAGACGACCCGAAACAAGGTGGTACGGTTAACACTATTATTCAGCCAGAACCGCCAGGCTTAGTGCTGGGAATGGTGCAAAACGCGCCTACGCGCACCGTGGCAGGCAATATCTATGAAGGGTTGTTGCGCTACACCACGGATCTGGAACCCATGCCGCAGTTGGCTGAATCATGGGACGTCAGCGACGATGGCCGCACCTATACCTTTCATCTACGAGAAGGGGTTACCTGGCACGACGGCGAGCCCTTCACCGCTGACGACGTAGTATTTTCTGCCGATGTTTTCCACCGCGAACTGAACCCCAGTGCGCGGGCCGTTTTACAGCATGTGGAAAGCATCGAGGCAACGGATGACCACACGGTGGTATTTACCTTAACCGACCCCTTCGGCCCGTTCCTGATCTCCTTTGAGGCAGGCACCTTCACCATGGTGCCTGAACACCTGTATGCGGACACCGACTTCCGCAACAACGAACACAACGATCACCCAATTGGCACAGGCCCTTTCAAGTTTGCTAATTGGGAACGTGGCACCGTGATCGAGCTGGTTAAAAACGATGACTACTACGAAGACGGGCTCCCCTATCTGGATGGCGTCAACTGGCACATCATCCCCGACGGTGGCTCCCGTGCAGTTGCCTTTGAGAATGGCACCATCGATGTACTGCCCAGCGGCACCGTTGAGAACTTCGATATCCCGCGTTTATCCGCGATGGACAACGTCTGCATGACAGAGGAAGGCCACGAATATTTCAGTCCCTTCGCCATGCTGTGGATGAACAACCGTGAAGGCCCCACCGCCGACAAGCGATTCCGCCAGGCGGTGATGTATGCCATGGATCGTGAGTTTGCCAAAGACGTGCTGTGGAATGGCTTAGGCAATGTGCCGCTCTCAGCTTTTGGTTCCAACGCCCGTTTCCAACATGACGATTTAGAGCCCTACGATCACAATCCAGAGCGTGCTCGTGAGCTGTTGGCAGAAATGGGTTACGACGGCGAAGAGATTACTATCCTGCCGCTTCCTTACGGCGAAACGTGGACCCGTTGGGCTGAAGCCGTACAACAGAACCTGCGTGAAGTGGGTATTAACGTAAGCACCCAAGCCACCGACGTGGGCGGCTGGAACCAGCGCCTTGGCGACTGGGATTACGATCTCGCCTTTACCTACCTATTCCAGTATGGAGACCCGGCACTGGGCATTTCACGCACCTACCTTTCCGACAATATTGCCAAGGGTTCCCCCTGGAATAACGTGGAAGGCTACGAAAACGAGCGGGTTGACGAGCTGTTTAACGCCGCGGCCACGGCCTTCCCTGATGAAGAGCGCGAAGCGCTATACCATGAAGTGCAGGAAATTCTGCATGAAGACGTGCCTGTCGGCTGGTTGATGGAGCTGGGCTTTCCTACCCTTTACCGCTGTGACGTAAAAGACCTCGTGACCTCTGGTGTGGGTGTCAACGATGGCTTCAAAGATGCTTGGTTAGACCGCTAGTCCAAAGCGACACCCAGGCCGCGCAAGCTGCCTGGGTGCTTCAGCCATGTTATGAAGGTATCGGTCAGGAAGGTGTCTATGGTTTACGCTCGCTTGATAGTGATGCGGCTATTGAAGGCCGTTATCGTATTGTTCTTAATCGTTATTTTTAACTTCTTTCTTATTCAGATGGCCCCCGGTGACCCTGCGGCGATTTTAGCCGGTGAGGCAGGCGCGGCTGACCAGGAGTTTCTTAACCAGCTGCGCGAACGGTTTGGACTTGATCAGCCAATGTATGTGCAACTGTGGCGCTACGTATCGGGCATTGCCACGCTCGACTTTGGCTACTCCTATCGGCTTGGTGTGCCCGTCTTTGATCTGATTATGGATCGTTTGCCCGCCACGCTGCTGCTAACCGGTACGGCGTTTGTGCTCTCGCTGGCACTCGGCATTGTGGCAGGTTCCATGGCGGCGGCGCGGGTTAAAAAGCCCTCTGGTTCACTGATTATGGCGCTAGCCTTGGTGTTTTATGCCACGCCTCTGTTTTGGGTAGCGCTGATGTCGGTAGTGGTGTTTTCCGTTTACCTCGGCTGGCTGCCCGCTTACGGTCTTTACACGGTTGGCGCGGGGCACACTGGCTTTGCGCTTGTGCTGGATGTCGCCACGCATTTAATACTGCCTGCCACCACGCTTGCGCTATTTTTTATGGCGATTTATACCCGCATGACGCGCACCTCGATGCTCGATGCAGCCCAGCAGGACTTCGTTAAAACCGCCCGCGCGAAAGGGTTAAAGCCTAGCGTCATTCAGCGCCGACACATTCTTCGCAATGCCTTACTGCCGATCATCACCCTGGCAGGCTTACAAGCTGGGCAGATGGTTGGCGGCGCTATTTTGACGGAAACCGTGTTTGCTTGGCCGGGTATCGGACGGCTGATGTTTGAAGCGCTACAACAGCGTGACTACAACCTGCTGCTGGGTATTTTCTTCTTCTCGGCGGCGTTAGTGATTGTCTTCAATATTCTTACCGACTTGGTTTACCGCTTGGCTGATCCGCGCATTAAGGGGGTCTCATGAGCTTTTTCGCACGCTTTGCGCAAAACCGTGGCGCCCTGGTAGGGCTGATTATTCTGCTGCTCATTATCGTCATGGCGATTCTGGCGCCGCTGCTATTTCCTGAATCTCCCTGGCGCATGGTCCAGCGGCCCTTTTTACCGCCGCTTTCCCAGGATGGCTTTCTGCTGGGCACCGATACCATGGGGCGCAACGTCGCTGCAGGATTAATGCATGGTGCCTGGGTGTCGTTGCTGATTGGTTTGGTATCCACTAGCGTTGCCCTGTTGATTGGCGTGCCACTGGGGGCGATTGCGGGGTACTACGGGGGGCTGATTGACGACGTACTTATGCGCTTTACCGAGTTCTTTCAAACCATTCCCAACTTTGCCCTGGCGATTGTGCTGGTAGCAATTATGCAACCCAGCATCACCTCCATTGTGCTGGCGATTGCGCTGGTCAGTTGGCCCCCGGTTGCCCGCTTGGTAAGGGCAGAGTTTATGTCGTTGCGGCACCGTGAATACGTTGAGGCGGCTCGCTTAGTCGGCCAAACCAACAGCACCATTATCCTGCGGCAGATTCTGCCTAACACGCTGTCGCCGATCATTGTGCTGGCCTCATTAATGGTCGCCACCGCTATTTTGCTGGAATCGGCGCTGTCGTTTTTAGGCTTGGGCGATCCCAATGTGATGTCCTGGGGCTACATGATTGGCGCGGCACGTACGGTTATTCGCCAAGCATGGTGGCTGAGTTTCTTCCCTGGTGTGGCGATTCTACTCACCGTTCTGGCGTTGAACTTAGTCGGTGAAGGGCTAGACGATGCGCTTAACCCCAAACTTTCCCGCGAGCGCTAGGAGCCCTTCATGACGGTCACTATTGATTCTAAAAAACAGAGCCCATCAGCTGAAACAGTGCTTAGCATTCGTGACTTAAGCGTGGCGCTACCCAAAGGGGCCGACCGTGCCTTGGCGGTGGAAAACGTTAGCTACGACGTTAATCGCGGCGAAATCATGTGCGTGGTCGGGGAATCCGGCTCGGGTAAATCAATGGCTGCTAACACCGTGATGGGCCTACTCCCTAAAGGCGTACGCCCCGTTCAAGGTGAGGTCAATTTTCTCGGCCAGGACGTCATCACCCTAACCGAGAAACAGCATCGCGCTCTGCGCGGCCTTAAAATCGGCATGATTTTTCAGGAACCCATGACCGCACTTAATCCGCTAATGCGGGTGGGCGCCCAAATCGCCGAGGTGTTTGAAGCGCACGGTCAACTGACCCCAAAACAGCGCCAGGAACGTGCCTTGGAGCTGTTGATTGAAGTGGGTATCCCACAGCCGGAAAAAGCCATCAGCGCCTACCCTTTTGAGCTATCCGGTGGCCAGCGGCAACGCGTAATGATCGCCATGGCATTAGCCCTTGAGCCGGTGCTGTTGATCGCCGACGAGCCCACCACCGCGTTGGATGTGACTACCCAAGCACAGATCCTTGAACTTATTCGTGATTTACAGCGCCGCCGTGGTATGGCGGTGATGTTTATCACTCATGATTTTGGGGTCGTGGCTGAAATCGCCAACCGCGTCTGTGTCATGCGCCATGGTAAAATTGTCGAAATCGGTGAAGCCAAAGAGGTGCTGGAAAATCCGCAAAACGCTTATACAAAAGCACTGATTGCCGCCATTCCCAGCAATGCAGTGCCGCCCCACCGGGAGACAAGCCAGGTGGCTCCGCTGCTAGAGATCAAACAGCTTAATAAAGTCTTTCGTTCACGCGGGGGCTGGTTTAAGCCAGCACGAGAAGTCCGCGCACTGGATAATATCTCGCTAACTCTGGCACGCGGCGAAACCATGGGTATTGTGGGTGAATCGGGATCGGGGAAATCCACCCTTGGTCGCTGTGTGGTACGCCTTGAACACCCAGATAGCGGTGAACTGTTGCTCGATGGCGTTAATCTTTCACAGCTAAAAGGTGACGCGTTGCGTCGTGAACGCCACCGCGTGCAGATGATTTTCCAGGACCCCTACGCCTCACTTAACCCACGCACTCGGGTCGGCATGGCGATTGCACAAGGGCCTATGGCCAATGGCACACCCAAAGATGTGGCGCTCAAACAGGCAGGAGAACTACTTGATCTAGTCGGCCTTGGCGCAAGCGCCGTGGAGCGCTACCCACATGAGTTTTCCGGCGGGCAGCGTCAGCGCATTGGCATTGCCCGTGCGTTAGCGCTAAACCCTGAGCTTATTGTGGCAGATGAAGCAGTCTCGGCACTGGATGTGTCTATTCAAGCCCAGGTGCTTGAACTGCTTGAAGAACTGAAGCAACGGCTGGCGCTTTCACTGCTGTTTATTACCCACGATTTACGGGTAGCCGCGCAAATTTGCGACCGCATCGTGGTGATGCAGCATGGTCGTATTGTTGAGCAAGGCAGTGCTGAGCAAATATTCCTTCAACCGAAAGAGGCCTATACCCAGTCGCTGCTTGATGCGATTCCTGGTCGTCAAGCGCCGGTGGCGGCTACCGCCTAATCATTGGATCGTTAACCTCTTTACCAAGGAACACCCATGCAGATAACCCTGGAGGCGCTGCGTAAACTTGTTGGTGCTGCCCATGTGCTCACGGGCGATGATGTCACTAGTCGCCGTGTTGACTGGATGACCGGCGCGCCCTGCCAAGCAGGCGCCATCGTGCGTCCGGAAGGCACCGAACAGTTAGCGGCTGTCATGCAGGCATGCCATGCGCTTAAACAGCCAGTCGTGACCCACGGCGGCTTAACCGGTTTAGTCCATGGCGCGGAGGCGAGCCCAGAAGAGTTGGTCATTTCCCTGGAGCGCATGACCGCTATCGAAGAGATTGATCAGGTCGGCGGTACGATAACGGTGCAAGCGGGCGCCCCCCTTCAGCGGGTTCAAGAAGCCGCTAACGAGGTTGGCCTTCAGTTCCCACTGGATTTAGGCGCACGCGGAAGCTGTACGATTGGCGGCAATATCGCCACTAATGCTGGCGGTGTCAGGGTGATTCGCTACGGCATGATGCGCCAGCAGGTGCTGGGGCTTGAAGCAGTGATGGCCGATGGGCGTGTTGTCAGCTCCATGAATCGCATGCTGAAAAATAATGCAGGGTTTGATTTAAAGCAGCTGTTTATTGGCAGTGAAGGCACCCTGGGGATTATTACCCGCGCCGTGCTGCGGCTACAGCCGCCTACCCCTAGCGAGCAAACGGCACTGGTGGCTTGCCACTCGTTTGACGCGCTAACCGGGCTATTAAGCCATATGGGCAAAGCGCTTGGGGGTGGCCTGGGTGCGTTTGAGGTAATGTGGCAAAACCACTATCGCCTGCTCACTGAAACGCTGGCGAGGCACACGCCCCCAATTCCACCAGAACACCCCTTTTATGTGATTATCGAATCGCTCGGCAACGATGAAACTCACCATGCAGAGCAGTTCCGCGAAGCGCTTGAACAGGCATTTGAACACGACTTAATCGTCGATGCGGTGATTGCTCAATCAAGCACGCAACGCGATGGTCTCTGGGCGATACGAGAAGATATTGAAGGGCTCATCAAGGGGCTGGCACCCGTATTGACCTTTGATGTCAGCCTCCCCATTGCCGATATGCAGCGCTATACCGATGCATTAGAGAAACAACTGGTACAACGCTGGCCAGATGGCCGCCTGGTGGTATTTGGCCATCTTGGCGACGGCAACCTGCATATTTCTGTTAGCGTTGGCAGCGATGCACCAGAAGAGCGCCACGCGGTAGAAACACTGGTTTACGAGCCACTTAAAGCGCTGGGAGGCTCTGTTTCAGCAGAGCATGGCATTGGTTTGGAAAAGCGCCCCTGGCTTAGCACCTGCCGCTCTCAGGCAGAAATCGAATTAATGCACACACTGAAGCAGGCGTTTGACCCACATCAGTTGCTTAATCGCGGTAAAATTTTGAGCTAAAAACTTTCACTATTAGGATATCGATATGCCCTCCTACCCCCATCATCTTACGGGTGAAGGTCCCCTTAATCCGTTTCCTGGGATTAAAGTTCTGGAGCGCCGCATTGGTCGCGAGATTCCTCATCGCTTGGGATCTAATGAAGGCTTGGACATGCCCCATCGTGCGCTACGTGAACATTTTGGCGATGCTGTCGCCGAGCATGTGTACTGTTACGGCGATGCGGAAGCTCTCGGCGTTCGCCAGCGGCTTAGCGCCCAGCAGGGCATACCGCTCGATCACCTGCTGGTGGATGCTGGCGCCGATAGCCTAATCGCGTTAGCGCTACGCACCACCTGCACACCGGGCGACACCGTGGTTAGCACGGCAGGTACTTACCCAACCTTTGGTTACTTTGCCAAAGGCCAGGGTTGCCACTTAGTAGAACCTAGCTATGTTGAAGCCCCAGGCCTACTGGCCCCTGACTTAGAGGCGCTAGCAACGGCAGCACACCAGGAAAATGCCCAACTGGTCTATTTAGCCAACCCCGATAACCCTAGCGGCCATCTGCATAGCGACAGTGCCATTCTCAAGCTGCGCGACGCACTGCCGGACACCTGCTGGCTGCTGCTGGATGAGGCGTATGGCGATTTTCGTGATGACGCCAACCGTGACTTCGCCGCCAAGGCACTTCCGGGAGTCATCCGCCTACGCACGCTGTCAAAAGCCCACGGTTTAGCAGGCTTACGCATTGGCTATGCGATTGCTGACCCTGACGTGCTCGCCTTGATGATGAAGGTGCGCATTCACTACGCGGTATCCACCTTTACCCAGGCAGCCGCAGAAGTCGTGCTCGATCACCCAGCCGAAGTCCAGCAACATATTGCGGAAGTAAAAGCACGCAGGGAACAGTTAGTGGCTCATTTCCAAGCACTGGGTGCCGACGTACTGCCTAGCGCTACCAACTTTATCGGCATTCGCTTACCAACTGCCGAACTGGCCGAGCGGGTAAACCGCGAGCTACTGGAAGCCGGCAGATTAATCGCCCGCCCCGCTCACCCAGCGCTTGGTCATGTCTTACGCATTACCGCCGTCGCGGATGCTCTGGAACCAGGGCAGCTAGCGATTCTTGAGCAGGCCATTAAAGAGAATGCCTGACGGCTGTCAGGCATTCTTCAAACGTTAGCTAATAGCGGGCAATGAGCCTAAGCGGGCGTTAACCAGTGCTTGAACGCGGCCAGCTCGCCGCGCACTGCTTGGCGATACAGGCGCTGCAAGCGCGCGGTTACACTGTCGTCAGGAATCGGCGCGTCGACAGCCGGTGCGCCCGCCCTTACCCCGATGCGGCGGCCATCCAGTTCACGCAGAGGAAGAATTTCCGCAGCGGTGCCGGTTAAAAACGCTTCATCGGCGGTATACAGCTCATCGCGAGTGATGCGCCGTTCGCGCACTTCAATGCCCAGCGCCTCGCGGGCCAACTGAATCACGCTGTCGCGGGTGATGCCCTGCAAGCAGGACGTCACTTCAGGCGTGTGCAGCACGCCATCGCGCAATAAGAAAACATTCGCAGCGGACGCTTCGGCCACATAGCCTTCTGGGTCAAGCATGATGGTTTCATCAAACCCTGCTTTCACGGCGGTATTCAGCGCCAGCATCGAATTCACATAATGACCGCTGGTCTTGGCACGACACAGGCTGATATTGACGTGGTGGCGCGCCCAGGAAGACGTCAGCGCACGTAACCCACAGCGGGTTGCCTGCGGCGACAGATACGGCCCAAGATCCCAGGCAGCAATCATCACATGGGTGCTTAATCCTTTGGCTCGCAGGCCAAGGCCTTCCGCGCCAAGAAACACCGTTGGCTTAAGATAAGCGTTCGTCAGCTGATTTTTACGCAAGCACTCCTGCTGGGCCTCGATCAGCGCCTCTTCGCTAAAAGCGATCGGAATATCTAAGGAGTGGGCGCTCTCTGCCAAGCGGCGGGTATGCTCAGCCACGCGAAACAGCGCCGTTCCCTGCTCCCCCTCATAAGCGCGCACGCCCTCGAAGCAGCCCATGCCATAGTGCAGCGTATGGGTAAACACATGGACCTTAGCCTCTCGCCAAGCCAGCCATTCACCATCCTGCCAAATCCAACCATCGCGATCATAAAGCGGTGTCATTGCGTGCATTGCTCCCACTGTTGGCGCCAGCCGTCGATTAGCGCTTGCTGGTGCGGTTGTAAGGCCTGATACCCCCAGGCAGCAATTTCATCGTTTTGCGGGTCGGGGACACTAATGGTGCTACCTGCCAAGGTTTGAATAACGCTATGTCCGCATAGCGGTACATAGCCTTCTGAGTAACCACCTTCATGGACGAAGACCAGCTTCCCCTGACAGCAACGGGCGGCAAGTGCTTTTAGCTGTGCGGTCATTTCGGCAAACGCGGCACTGTTGAGCAGCATCTTGCCTAGCGGGTCTTTGGCACAGGCATCATAGCCACAGGCCACCACGATTAAGTCTGGGTTAAAAGCTTCCAGTGCTGGCAACACCAGCGACTCCATCGCATAGCGATAAGCGCCCAAACCACAGCCCGGCGGCAACGGCAGGTTAAGGTTTGTCCCTAGCCCTTCGCCTTCTCCCTGCTCTTCAAAACTGCCTGTATCAAGGGGATAGTTCGCGGCTTGGTGAACGGAAACGGTAAACACCTCAGGCTCGGCGTAAAACGCCGACTGCTGGCTATTACCGTGGTGCACGTCCCAATCAAGAATCGCTACCCGCTTCACTTGCCCCAAGGCTCGGGCACGCATCACCGCTACCGGGATATTGCCCAGCAAACAGAAACCACGCCCCTGATCCGCCTCGGCGTGATGTCCCGGTGGGCGGCAAAGCGCATAAGCGTTATCGACATGCCCAAGCGCCACGTCCTCTACCGCTGCGACGGCAAGCCCCGCGGAGTGTCTTGCGGCGGCCCAGCTGCCAGGGGTAAAGGGCGCGCAGTCACCGCCATTGCCACCGCCACTCACATCGGCTTCCGCAAGCATTTGCAGGTAACGTGGGGTGTGAAAGCGCAGCAGGTCTTGCTGCGCGACAACGGGTGGTTTGACCACTCTCAGTTCATCTATCAGGCCGCTGACTTCAAGAATATTTTTCAGTCGCCGCTTGCTTTCCGGGCTTTCCGACGCTGGCTGAGGTTGCAGAAATTCACCGGGAGCAGAAAAAACACCAATTGCCCCCTGGTCGTGCCAAAAGCAGCGTTCGTGCCAGTAAAACCCTGTCTTACTCATTGAGCTTCTCTCAACTTCTCTGATAACCGCGCATAAAGGCAGCAAGGTTAGCGCTTAGCTGCTCAGTCGGATAGCCGCCCTCTTGAATCACTACGGTGGGGTACGGCAAACCGCTCAACTGCTCACCCAATGCGACAAAGGCTTCGGTTTCCACGCTTAACCCGGCAAGTGGATCATCCTTGTGGACATCCAATCCCAAAGACACCACGACCGCCTCTGGCTGGTAACGGTTGAGCTGCTCAATCAGCGTGGCCACCGCGTTAAGATAGGTCTCGCCATCACTGCCCAAGGGCAAAGGCAAGTTGACGTTGGCGCCTTCACCCTCTTCGCACCCTATTTCGTCCACGCCCCCCCAGAAGAAGGGATAAAAAACACTTGGGTCGACGTGTACAGAACCCGTCCAGACATCCCTGCGGGAGTAGAAAATATCCTGAGTGCCGTTACCGTGATGCAAATCCACGTCAATGATCGCTACTTTGGCAAATTTCTCACGCAGCACGCTGGCAGCCAAGGCAGCGTTATTCAACAAACAGAAGCCACCCGCGTTATCCGGCCCCGCATGATGTCCTGGTGGCCGACACAAGGCGTAAGCGCGAGAGGGATCGGCGAGCGATGCGCCACTCATCACTTCCTCAGTGGCAGCCACGGCTGTTGCAGCCGAAGCTAATGCCCCTTGAAAGCTCGTTTCGCTTAATGGGCATGCCATATCGTGCAAGTGCCAGCCCGCTTGGCCAACGGGGTGACTCGGGTAGTGGCTAGCACTACCACAGGGGTGAACGTTCGGTGCCACCAGCGCCGCTGCATTAGGCAGTGCTTGCCAACGCTCATAAATCGTTTCCAAAAAGCGTAAATAGCGCGGCGTATGAATCTGCTCTAGACGTTTACGCAGCATCGGCGAGTCAGTTTCACTAGGTGCCGTCAGGCTCAAACCAGCCGCGGCCAGCCCTTTGCTTAGCAGTTCAGCGCGCACCGGCCCTTCCGGTGATGGCGCTGGCTGTCCACGCAGCAGAAAGGTCGGCGGCGCATGGTAGTCCTGGTCAGGGTGGTAGAAGCACTTCATGTGTTGCACATCCGCCTTTTAAAGTAGTGAGGGAATCCAGGTTGAAAGCGCTGGAAATGCCGCTAACAGCACAATAACGCCAATGAAAGCCACATAAAATGGTAGTGATGCCACAATGGCTCGCTCATAAGGCACTTCGGCTATTCGGGCCGCCGTCATCAGCGTCATCCCCACTGGGGGCGTCACATTGGAAACGTTAAGCACCACAATCATCAATATGGCGAAATGCAGCGGGTCAAAACCCAGCTGAATCATGGCTGGCACAAGTACTGGCGCAACCACTACGAGTGCAGGTAACACGTCCATCACCGTACCAATCACCAACAGTAGTAAGCACACCAGCATTAACTGCAGGAAGGCGGCATCACTAAAGGTGGTAATAAGTCCGGCAGCGTCTCTGGCAATCCCTGAGCGTGTTACAAACCAGCCCAGTACCGCCGAGGTGGCAAGCAAGAAAAACACCACCCCAGAGAAACGTACGGTCACGACCAGCGCATCCCAAATTTTTCGCCAAGTGAGATTTCGATAAAATACGACGCCAATCACGATGGCATACACCGCCGCAAACCCAGAGGCTTCAGTGATGGTGGTTAAGCCCGACAGAATGCCACCCAAAATAATCAGCGGCACCACCATGGCGGGCAGCGCAACCACAAACGACATCAGCGCTACTTTAAACGGCGTGGGCGCCTGTTTGGGATAACCCCGTTTCCAGGCTAGGAAAAAGCTCACACCTAGCAGCGCCAACGCCATCAACAGCCCAGGTACAATGCCGCCCGCGAAAAGATCGATCACCGAAATATCACGCAGCAGCGTGGCATACACCACCATCACCACACTGGGTGGAATAATCGGCCCAATAATCGATGAACACGCCGTAACGGCGGCCGCGTACTCAGCGTCGTAGCCCTGCTTTTTCATTTCGGGAATCATGATTTTGCCGATCGCCACGGTGTCAGTGATAGCGGCACCGGTTAACCCGGCAAAAAACACCGATACCGAAATATTGACGTGGGAAAGTGCACCACGAACACGGCCAAACAACGAATTATTAAACGCAATCAGCTTGTGGGTTAGTCCGCCCTGATTCATTAGCTCGGCGGTAAAAATAAAATAAGGCACCGCAATTAACAGAAACCCTGAAACCCCTGAAAACATGCGGTCAGCAATGATGCCGAGCATGCGTTCTCCACCCAGGGAGAAACCACCAGCCAGCCCGGACATAGCCATGACGACCGCCACGGGAGCCCCAATAAATAGCAACAGCACAAATACAATAATCGTAGGCGTCATGGTCGAGCCTCCTCTTCAGAGCTCTCAAGAAGCTCATCAATCACCTCATGCTCGCTTGTAAAGTGCTCAAGCAGTGCAAAGCCGTGAACTAGATGCAGCAACATAATCAGGCCGCTGATAGGAATAACAATGGCCGTCACTTTGCTAGGAATGCGGATTTGATCCGACACCATGTAGACTTGCGTCGCGTTGGTGAAGTAGCCCCAGCCATACCAAGTAAGCATGAGTGCAAATAAGCCAAGGACTGCCAGACACATCACCGCCGCTATTTTCACCATGATTTTGGGCAGGCTACGCACTAGCAGCGTCATCGCCACATGTTCGCCATAGCGCAGTGAAATGGTCATGGAGAGAAAGCCTATCCACGGCAAAAAAAGCCGAGCCAGCGAATAAGTCCAGCTCAGCGTACTGCCGGTAAACAGTTTGTAGAGAAAGGCGGTAAAAGAGATGCCTAGCATCGATAAAATGCAGCCAACGCATAACACAACCGCCGCCTGATTGACGTAATCGCTTAGGCGGCGTAACGGGGGTAAAACGCTCATCGTGATTCCTCACGCTGGGGCAGTCTTTCTACCCCAGCGTTTGTCCGTCGCTAAGTCTTACTGGCCGTAAATGCGCAGATCATCATCTGCAAGCTGCTGACCAATCCGCTCAACTTCGTCAAGCAGCCCCTGCACGCGGGCTTCATCCATACCGAAGTCATCAACAATCCACTCTTTCCAAGCGGGTCGAGCAACCTCTGCCATGCGTTCCCGCTCAGCATCAGGCATCAGGTAGCAAGCTTCGAAACGTTCGCAGGACTCTACCCAACTGGCGGTGGAAAGCGCACCAGACATACCGTGGCTTAGCTGAATCGCTTCGCGGGCAGAGCTGATTAACGCCTGTTGATGCGTTTCCGGTAGCGACTGGTACCAGGATTCACTGACGACCCAAGGGGCGCTGTTGTACACATGCCCTGTCAGGGTGGTGTAGTCCGTTACCGCATCAAAATTGAACGTGGTATTCAGCACGGGAGCGTTGAACTGGCCATCCGCCAGTCCCGTTTCAAGGGCAGTAATCAGCTCACCCCAAGGTAGGGGCGTGGCAGAAGCACCAAGTGAGCGCATGATAGCGACGTGAGCTGGGTTCTCTTCGGTACGGATATTGAGCCCTTCTAGATCCTCCATGGTCTCAATCAAGTGCACGTTGTTAGTGAAGGCTACAAAACCACCGCCATCATCGAACGTACCTAAGTAGCGCATATTGGCATCTTCAACGGTTCCAGACATGAAGTCAGCAAACCATTCGCTGTCAAAGAAGCTCCACGCTTGGCGCCAGCTGGTAAACAAGAAGGGTGCCGTTACCGCTTGGTAGTCGCCATAAAACGACGACATCGCACCCGCTGACAGTATGGTCGATTGCAGGGTACGGCCACCCTGCACTTCTGAGCCGTTTTCTACTTCTGAACCTAGCTGACCACCGCCAAAAATAGAGACCTCAAGATCTCCATCAGTGCGCGCTTCCACAAGGTTTTTGAAATGCACCAGGGCAGGATAGATTTCGTTATTTTTCATATCCTCTGGAAGCTGGGTGGCGATGACCATTTCATAGGACTGTGCCTGGGCGGTTGCACTGGCAATAGCCAGTGGCAAAGCCGCCATGGCAGCGAATAAAAAAGATTGTGTAGGTTTCATAACTTACCTCGTTTTGGTTATTAGCTGGTTTGCGTTATGACTGACGTTTCCACTCGTAAGAGATTGTTTTATTATCGTTATCATCCAAGCCGTAGACGGCGAACGCGACTGCTCCCTGTAAGTTACTCGGCTCTCTGTTAGTTACTCGGCTCTCTGTTAGTTACTGGCTGTTAGCTACTGGTTAATGGCCTCCCACACTTCAATGGCCGCCGCTAAGTCTTCAAGCGATGCGCCAACTGACTTAAACAGCGTGATGGCCTCTGCAGAGCGCCGACCTGGCTTGGTTCCCGCAAGCACCTCAGCAAGCTCTGCCTTGATATCCTCGAAACGGAACGCACCTTCCTCGATTGCCTGAAGAATATCGCCGGCTTCGCCCTTAGCCCCGGCGTAGGTATCCACAAATACGGCAGATCGACGCAGGCACTCAGCATCGGTTTCGCGCATTTGGGGGCGGAAAGCACCGATAAGGTCAACATGCGTGCCCGGTGTTAACCACTCACCTTTAATTAAAGGCTCTGTGGAGAGCGTGACGCAGCTGACAATATCAGCCTGTACAACCGCGTCTTGCAGATCACTAACGACCTGGGTGTCAAATCGGTCGGCATAGGTCTCGGCGATAGCAGAAGCCTTTTCAGGGTTTCTGCCCCACACCAACACACGTTTGATTGGTCGAATGCTGGCATGGGCTTCAATGACCATAGGGGCCAACTTGCCAGTCCCTACCACCAATAGCGTTTCAGCTGTCTCATTGGCTAGTGCTTGTGCCGCCAAGGCAGAGGCAGCTGCTGTGCGGCGGCGCGTTAGTTCACTGCCATCAATGCAGGCCAGTGGTTGGCCATGTTTACCTTCGCTAAGTAAATACAGCCCTGAAATAGCAGGAATATTGTGCTGGGCGTTCTGAGGAAAGACGTTGACCATTTTGACGCCGATATAGCCTGCTGGCTCCCAGGCAGGCATCAGCAGCATAGTGGCTTCACCGTCGGGGCGATGCATCGCGTGATGATGGCGTGGCGGAGATTCAACGCCGTTCACAAAGATGGTATGTAGCCGCTTAATCAAACCTTTCCAGGTGAGATAGCGTTCCACTTCCGCCGCAGACACAACCCGCATATCAAGCCTCCGGCAGCGCAGCAACAACCATGATTTCTACTTTCCATTCCGGCTTGGCAAGCTTGGCTTCAACCGCTGCACGTACGGGCGGGCGGCCAGGCACTATCCAGGCATCCCAAGCAGCGTTCATTTGGTCAAACTCGGCCATGCTGGTGACCCAAATTTGCGCCGAGATAAGCTGCTCTTTCGAGGTGCCTGCCTGGGCTAACAGTTGGTCAATGCGCGCAAGCACTTGCTCGGTCTGGCCACGCATGTCAGCCGTTGCATCACTGGGCACTTGGCCAGCGAGATAAACGGTGCCGTTGTGAATCGCGACTTGGCTCATGCGGGCATTGCTGTCTTGATAGGTAACG
Organism: Halomonas sp. 3A7M; assembly: GCF_014897875.1. Lineage (NCBI taxonomy): Bacteria > Pseudomonadati > Pseudomonadota > Gammaproteobacteria > Oceanospirillales > Halomonadaceae > Halomonas > Halomonas sp. 3A7M. The sequence continues at coordinate 41,130 of NZ_JABUZD010000118.1, read as the reverse complement.
CTCATGGTGTCTCTCCAAGGAAAATGAGGTTCCTCTTGAGACTACGATGATGATGAGCGGCGTGCTTGCCCGAAACTCTGGCAAATTTGCCCGTAAGTGTTGTAACTCATCGAGCAATCATTTCTGTTTGCCAAGCTAACGGTCTGAGGAGGGGGCAATCTCAAAGTAACGCCGATAGGCGCGAGAAAAGCTTCCTTGGTCACGGAAGCCTACCAGCATGGCAATATGGCCCAGGCTTAGTGCGCTGTGCCGAACCAACGTACGGGCGTGCTCAAGCCGTCTGCGCTGAACATATGCTAAGGGCGTCACACCGGTAAGATCACGAAAGCAGGCATGGAAATGCCCGGGGCTTAGTGCACATAATGCGGCTAATTGCTCAACCCGAATATCGTCCGCCAAGTGCTGATCCAGCCATGCATCCAGCCTTTCCAGGTCAAGCCGTTCGCTGATACAGCGAACACCGATCTGATCAGCAACTTGCTTCGGCTCATCTTGAAGGTACATATACAGCGCTCGAAGCAGCAGCACGGCAATTTCATTCTGCAGCGCGGGGCACTGCTCCAGCTGGTGCGTCAAAGCATGGGTCAGCTGATTAAGCGCCGGAGGTACGGTAAAAAAACGTGGCTTGTCGAATAGCCGCTCGATTTCACTGCCTTTTTCCAACACCGCTAAGTGCTTAACAGGAATATCCAGCACCAGCGTGCGGTTACTGCCATCGCCTTGGTACTCATGGTGTCGAGACGATGGGATCAAGCAGCCACGGCGTGCCGTGACGCGCTCGCTCTGCCCTTCCATAGCAAGCTCAGTCACGCCACACGTTGCCAGAATTAACTGGTGAAAATCGTGTGAGTGGGATACCTGTTCGGGGGCTAAATTGCGGTTATGCAGCTCAAACTGGACCATGGACGTACCGTTTGGTTCTACGTTGACGACTGCACTATAAAACGTCTGCCAGTTGAAAAGCGAGAAAGCTCCCATTACCCCCGCGAGATATCACCAATCACTAACCTGATTTGCTCTCGCAACCAGCTCAGTCCGACATCCTTATCCGTCCATATCGCCCAATTCATAGTTACCGGTGGGAAATTGAGAGAAATCGGCATTTCACAAAATGCCAGCCCGAATAACGGCGCATACTGCACGGCAATCCTTCTAGGCACCGTTGCCACAACCGGTGCATTGCGTGCTGCAGCAAGCAGCGGCATAAAATCAGGCGCCGCTAAGATGACATTGAGCTCTATCCCCAATGCTTCCAAAGCATCACCGACACAGCCCGCGACATTTGCCGTCTGGGAAAGAACAGCATGCCGTGCGCCAAGATAATCGTCACGCGATAATGGCGGTACCAATCGACACAGATCGGCATTAAAGCAGCATGCTACGTTGGATTCGAACAGGACCTCTCCTAGATGACGAGACTGTTTACAGCCAATAGCCAGATCAATTTCGCCCGACTCCATCATCATATCCACTGTTTCGACCGTAATCGCGCGACTTAGCAGCCTAACCCCTGGTGCCGTTGATTGCAGTCGATCCACCAAGGCCGGTAGCAGAACCATCTCCATTTCACCGGCAATGCCCACCCGAAAAATCCGGTCTGCTGTTTGCGGCTCAAAACTATCCGATGACTGAAGCGCATTTTGCGCCTGCGTCAACGCTACTCGCACCGGCCCAGCCAGCGCTCGAGCTTTGGCCGTTGGCTGCATTTTTTGCCCGACACGAACGAAAAGATCGTCCTGCAATAACATCCGCAGTGTTGATAAATTATGGCTCATTGCCGACTGACCAATACGGAGTTTCTCGGCAGATTTGGTGACACTCAGCTCTTGCATCATTGCGTCAAACGCGACCATAAGATTGAGGTCGAAGGAGCGTAAATTGAAATGATCAATATTATCCATGATTGGCATCGATTTGATTGCTGACCAATGGGAATATACCTTTTCCTCATCGCGTTACAAACCGCTAGTTGAATTCTGGCCTGTTGATTGATTGAGAGAGGGTGTTTTTATGCTGTCACGCAGAGATATGCTTAAAGGTTCGCTGGCTGCTATGGCCGTGGGTGCAGCCGCCAGCACTGTTTTCATCCCATTACACGCTGCAGCTAGTGCACCGCTAGTTGGCACACAGGCGCCGGGCTATTACCGCTTGATGGTGGGTGATGTCGAAGTCACCGCACTCTCGGATGGTACGGGCCTGTTTCCGATCGCCGACCTTTACCTGAATATCACCCCCGAACAGGCTCGCACAGCACTTGCCAATGCGTTTCAAGGCACGCCAACCCATCTGTCAGTTAATGCTTATCTGCTGAATTTCGGTGATCGGCTGATTCTTCTGGATGCAGGGACCGGTGATCTGATGGGCCCAGCCTTGGGCAAACTGACAAACAATATCATTGCATCGGGCTATCACCCCGACCAGATCGATGATGTAGTAATTACCCACATTCATTCCGATCATGTCGGCGGACTCGTTCTAAACGGTGAAAAAGTGTTTGCCAACGCGCTGGTCCATGTGCCGAAACTGGATGCGGAGTATTGGCTTAGTGCCGAAAATCGTGACAAGGCCCCAGACGACGCCAAGCCGTTCTTTGATCAGGCGGTCTCGTCAACCAAGCCCTATATCGACAGCGACACACTTAGAACCTACGACACGGATATGCCAGCCATTCCAGGCGTGATTAATTCAACCCATCGTCCAGGCCATACCCCTGGTCACAGTGCCTTATGGTTTGAAAGCAAAGGCGAAAAATTCGTCTACTGGGGTGATATCACGCACGGCGATGTCATTCAATTCGACGTACCAGACGTGGCAATTGCCTTTGATGTTGACCCGGCTCAGGCGGTCATCACTCGTGAAGCGGCCTTTGCCGAAGCGGTAGCGGAGAAATACATGGTGGCTGGTTGCCATATCGCATTCCCAGGCATCGGGTACGTGGTCGAAGACAGCACGATGTTTGACTGGGTACCCGTCAATTATCGCGCTGACGTCTGATCTGTAGCCATTATTTGCCCATGCACGACAAACGATTGATCACTATTCGAGATACTCCTGCTTTCTTCGACATGATGATATCACTCGCCAACAAACCTGCTTTTTTACATTCGGCGCCAGCCTTTGAGCCTAAGCCTTAGGTGGGTATCATCAGCCAGCCAATAGACATCTCAGGGAGCGAGAGGGTGAGCAAGCAGGAAGTCACCCGCAAGCGTATTCGTGAAGCTGCCTGCAGGCCAGGATCGTCCTGTCACCTGATTGATCGGCTGAACTCCTTCAAGAAAATAAGGAGAAGATCACTGTGTTTTAAGAAGAGGGTTTTATGAGCAACACCTTATTTGTTCACGCCAGCCCACATGGTAAGCATGCACTAGGCTATCGTCTGGCTCATAAGATTCTGGCCGAGGAGACAGTCAGAAACTCAAGCGTGGGATTGATAGAACGCGATTTACTTGCCGCCCCGCTGTCGCCACTGACTCACCGTTACGCCTCTGCGCTGGCCAGTCACAACATCGGTGACAGCATTGATGCTGCCCTGACAGAGTCCGAGCAGTTGATTAGTGAGCTGGAACAGAGTGACCGCTTATTAATCGCGACGCCGATGCACAACTTCAGCGTACCGGCAGCGCTGAAGCTTTGGATAGATAACGTGGTGCGTGTTAACCGTACCTTTATTGCCTCGGCTGAGGGCAAGCAGGGATTATTGCAAGATCGCCCGTCCACCGTTCTGGTGAGCGCCGGCGGCATGTTGCAAGGAGATAACCCGCAACCGGATTTTCTTACTCCCTACCTCACGCTTATTCTCAACACCATCGGTATTCGGAATATCCACTTCGTATACCTGCAGGGGTTAGCGTTTGGTGAACCCGCTATCGACAAAACATGGCAGCAGGCGCAGGCTGCGCTGATTGAGGCTGACGTACTGACTAACGAAATGCCATAACGTAAAGCCCCGCTACTCTGGACGATGGCGAGCGACAAGTTCCACCAACTGCGGATACCCCTCTTCGAGTGCGGGGCTCGATAGATTGGTCACGCCCAAGAGCAATCCTTTTCGCGCCTTGGTGTGCATGGCATACCAGGGCGACAGCGGTGCTGGTGCCAAGTTAAAGGCCTGGGCAGCTTCGGCAATAGCAACGTCGTCAGCGTCATCTTCCAAGGTGAGCAAGAGTGACAAGCCGGCGATATTATTCACTGAAGCCGACTCGTCCATGAGCGCAAGCAGCGCATCCCGGCGCTGTATGTATAAACGCTTCATACGCCGAATATGGCGCAAGTAATGACCATCGCGCAGAAACTCCGCAACGGCTAGTTGGCCAGGCAGTCCAGATGCTGGCGACAATGCGGCTGCCGTATCGCCAGCACGCTCTGACAAGCTGGCCGGTACGACCATAAAGCCCAGCCGCAAGCGTGGGCTGATGGTTTTACTGAATGTGCCGATATGAACCACCCTGCCGTCACGATCCAGCGAGGCCAGTGCCGGTGTTGCTTGTCCGCTTAGCTGCAGTTCGCTTAGATAATCGTCTTCGATAATCCAGCCAGCATTTTCTCGAGCCCATATCAGTAGTGCTTGGCGTCGATCCAGCGAAAGTTGCACCCCCAAGGGGGCTTGCTGGCTTGGCGTCACAATCGCCAAGCGGGCATCCGCTGCCAGCGCTATCCCCTGTTCCACACAAATCCCCTGTTCATCCACCTGAACGGGAACCGAGGTATATCCTGCTAACGATAAAGCGTGCCAGGTCAGCGGATACCCCGGGTTCTCGACCCATACCCGCCGTGAATCCAGCCGCAGCAAGTGCAAGGCCAGGCCTAGCGCACCCGCATAACCGTTGGTGATGATGATTTGCTCGGCAGAGCAGAGTAGCCCCCGAGATACCGCTAGATAGGCAGCAATTTCCTTGCGCAGCTCAGACTCGCCCCGAGGATCTGGATAACGCAGCGACTCAGCCACTGCCTTTCGCGTACAGCGCAGCATGATGCGCGACCACTGTTTAAAGGGAAACGCGTCCTGTGCTGGTACGCCCACTTGAAAAAGCTTGGGAACACTATCCAGATCCTGATACAGATCAGGCAGTGGCAGGCGAGAGGCCACCGCGGCCACCTCTGGCACGGCGGGTAGCACGGAGCTAACGAAGGTACCTGCAGCCCCCTTGGAAACGACGAGCTGATCGTCGCTGAGCCGGTCATAAGCCGTTTTAATGGTGCCCCGCGAAACGCCCAACTGCGCGCCGAGATCACGCCATGAAGGCAACCGCGCGCCCTCATACAAATGCCCTTGTCGAATAGCATCCGCAATGCTGAAGCGTATTTGCTCGGAAAGAGACTGCTTGCCCTGGCGATCAAGCGAAAAGCGAAGTTTTTTCATAACACAATGGTACATAAAAACCAGTCATTCTTGGTGCTTTTTTTAGACCATGGTGTCACTCACAATCACACTCCAGATTACTTTTATTGGTCTGAATCTTTGTGTTCTCTTTGAATTAGCTCAGCACTATTGAGCCAGACCCGAACTATTTGCCAAGAGGATCAAGCCAATGCGGATAATAAACACGCGGTTTTCGGTTGCGCTACTGCTCGCCACGCTGGTCGGCTACGCTGGGACGGTGCCAGCGAGTGAGACCACCGATCAACAAGAAGCCGATCAAGCCTATGATCAGGGCGCCGATGGTGAGCAGCGTGCTAGAGCGGCTGGCGAGTCGCTAATCGGTCAACCAGGTCCCGAGCTGAGCATTACCACGCTGGATGGTGACATCATTGATCTCAGCGCACTTTATGGCGTCAAGCCGGTGTATATAAAGTTCTGGGCAACCTGGTGTGTGCCCTGCCGTCAGCAGATGCCAGGGTTCCAGGCCATCCAGGAAGCGCATGGAGACGACATTCAAGTCATCGCTGTGAACACCGGTTACGCTGATACCGAGGAGTCTGCACGTGAGTATCGCGAGGAAATGGGCCTGACCATGCCTATCACGGTGGATGACGGCACATTGGCCGAAGCACTGAATCTACGCGTCACCCCGCAGCACGTACTGATCGACCGCAGTGGCCATATCACTCACATTGGCCATCGCGACGATCAAGCACTGGAAGAGGCGCTACAGGCAGTGCTGGAACCTACTGATCCAAGCTCAGCAGCAACCGAAGGAGCCGCCGTCGAGGATATCGACACCAACGCCTTAACGGTGGGCGATGAGGTTGCTGATCTAAACGTTACCACGCGTGACGGCGATACCATCGACCTGACTCGAGCAGCGACAGACAAGCCACTGGGTGTGGTGTTCTTTGCCACGTGGTGTGAGTCTTATCTTGCCGAGAGCCAGCCGGAAACCTCCGCCGCTTGCCGCCGCGTGCGCGAAACCGTTAATCAACTGAGCAAAGACCAAAATGTACAGTGGGTGGGCATTATTTCTGGCCTTTGGACCAAAGAGTCGGATGTCGAAAGCTATCTTGAGACCACCGAGACGGCGGTTCCCGTGCTGCTCGACGCCGACGGCGAGATCCACCGTCACTTCGGCATTCAACAGATACCGACCGTTGTGCTAATCGATGCCGACGGCAAGGTCGCCGAAAAGCTTGGGCCGCAAGATACCGCATTAACCGAAGCCGTCGAGCGCATCAGCCAGTGACCCTCCGCCATTTCGCGCAAACCACGGCGCGTTACACCCTTTGATGGAGCAGCCCGTCTCAAGCGGGCTGATAGCCAATGCCCCCATTCCTTTACCGCTATTGTGTCCTTTTTTGCCTAGCTTTCGTGTTGATACCTCAAACCGGCACAGCCCAGGAGTTTCCCGGCACCTCGGGCGAGGTACTGATCAAGAGCAGTTTGATAGCAGAAACGGACCAACCCGCAGCCGGCACCTCCAGTACGTTAGCCGTTTTCATGGAGCCGCAGTCGGGGTGGCATGGCTATTGGAAACAGCCGGGCAGCATTGGCCTAGCACCGCAGTTCGATTGGCAATTGCCGGATGGTGTCAGCGTGGGCGATGCTGCCTTTCCAGTGCCGCATACGCTGATGACCGGCGACCTGATGAATCATGTCTATGAGCATCCTTACGCGCTATTGCTACCCATTGAAATAGATGCCTCGGTGGCGTCGGGAACCTCTCTGCCGATCACCGTCGCTTTCAACTATCTTGCTTGCCGCGCCGATGCCTGCGTTCCTGAACAATCAACTCTTGCCATTACCCTCACCGCAGGCGATGGCCGTATTACGGACGAGAGCAAGGCGCGCTTCGCTGCATGGCGCCAGGAACTACCCAGGCCATTAGGCTCTCAAGCCAACTTCGTGACCGACGATAACCGGCTGCGTGTCAGCATCCCCCTTCCCGCTAGCGTGGAGTTGAACAATCCACACTTGTTTGTCGCCACCGACGACATCGTGGATCCTGCGTCTGAGCAGATATTCAGCCGTGAAGACGATACGTTGATGGTCGAAACCAAGCTGTCAAAATCCTGGCCGGCAGATAGCCCGCCTGACGAGCTCGAGGCGCTGCTGTCATTGGGCAGCGGTACCGGGCTATCACTGGTTGGTCATCGAGATGGGGCGCCCGTGGCGAGCGCCAGCGGACCTCAAAGCTCTTCCACCGCAAGTGCCACCGGCCAAAGCAGTTCGCCTTTACTTCTGACAGCCTTTCTCGGCGCCCTACTGGGCGGCGTTCTGCTCAACATCATGCCCTGCGTTTTCCCGATCCTCAGTCTCAAGGTACTTAGCCTTGCACGATTAACCGGTGGTGAGCGCGAAGCCCGACGCGAGGCGTTAGCTTATACCGCCGGAGTGGTGATCGTTTGCTTACTACTTGGTGCGACTATTATCGCCCTGCGTGCAGTGGGTACTCAGGTTGGCTGGGCATTCCAATTGCAAGACCCGCGAGTCATCGTAGTGCTGACCCTGTTGACCGCCGCCATCGGTTTTAATCTGGCTGGCCTCTTTGAGCTGGGATCCATCAATGCCGGTGGCAAGCTAGCAAGCCAGGACGGTGTAGCCGGTGCATTCTGGACAGGCGTACTGGCCGCCTTCGTCGCAACACCTTGCTCTGGCCCCTTTATGGCTACGGCGCTTGGCGCTGCCTTGGTACTCCCCACGTTTGCCGCGCTGATGGTGTTCGCGGGCCTGGGTCTGGGCATTGCCCTGCCGTTTTTACTGCTCGGTTTCGTGCCGGTGCTGCGCCGCCTCCTTCCTCGTCCTGGCCCTTGGCTTGCCAGCTTCCGGCATGTCATGGCCATCCCCATGTTCCTGACCGCTCTAGCCTTGGCTTGGGTGCTTGGCCGCCAGCTCAGCAACAACGGCATGATTGCGAGTCTCGCTCTAATCATGTTGCTGGCGATAGGGCTTTGGTTCACCGGCCTGCGCCAACGAAGCGCCAAGCGATTGAGCTGGCTTCCGGCAGGGCTGGCGGCCGGGCTCGCCTTGGCGGGAAGTGTCATCGTTCCTGGCTCCTTTGCCCAGCAAGAAGAGGCCGTCAATGCGCAGGTTAGTTCAGCCGAAACACGCCTATTCGACTTCGACGCGGGCCGCTTGAGCGAGCTTCGGCAACAAGAGCGCCCCATCTTCGTCTACTTTTCCGCAGATTGGTGCGTCACTTGTAAGATCAACGAACAGCGGGCCATCGATATACCCAGTACGCAGCAGGCATTCGAGCAGACGGGTGTGATCACAATGAAGGGCGACTGGACCAATGGCGACCCCGCCATTACCGCTTTTCTGGAGCAGCATGGTCGGTCAGGGGTGCCTCTCTACTTATGGTACGCCCCAGGTGAAACAGAGCCTGAAGTTCTTTCACAGCTTCTTGCACCTAATACCTTATCGGTCTTGGCGAGCAAATTGGATTAACCCTCTCTCTTATCCAACATCGCCGTATCGAAGATATTTTTAATGCTGCAACGAAAAATACCACATAGAAATAAAAATAAGCATTTGATTATTAGGCAAAACTTTCAATTTCTAATTTTCTATAGTACGGACGTCTTGAGCAAGACACCCTGACTCAGAGCGAGTACACGCCGTATGAGTGCAATGCGTCTAATCGCTAAGCTACATCTTTGTGATAGCCCCCCCTTACCAACCAAGTGGGGTATCTTTTCATGGTGCATCAAGTTTGACGCACCACAAAAAAGGGCTTAGCGATAAATCGCTAAGCCCTTGAATTTGGTGCCGGTGGCCAGACTCGAACTGGCACACCCGTAAAGGCGGCGGATTTTGAATCCGCTGCGTCTACCAATTCCGCCACACCGGCAATGGCTGCGCATTATACGTAGATAACCTCACAGGTCAATCACATTGACTGACTTTATCTATCTAAAGCGCTATCCTATGCCGCCTGTTTGACCACTGATAAGAGCCATTTCCATGCAGCGCGCGGATTTTCATTTCGAGCTACCCGACGAGCTAATTGCTCGCTACCCTTCTGAGCAGCGCAGCGACTGCCGTTTGCTATGTGTGGATAGCCAGAGCGGCGCGCTTGAGCATCGTCGGTTTGCTGATTTACTTGAACTACTCGAACCCGGCGACTTGCTGGTATTCAATGATACGCGCGTCATTCCAGCACGCTTGCACGGTCACAAGGCTAGCGGCGGCAAAGTAGAAATGCTGCTGGAGCGCCCGTTGGATAGCCACCGTGGTTTAGCGCATATCCGTTCGAGCAAATCGCCCAAGCCCGGCACCGAGTTGATCTTTGAAGGCGACATTCATGCGGTGGTTGAAGGCCGCCGCGATGCGCTGTTTGAGCTGCGCTTTTTAGGCGACACGCCAATGATTGCGCTGCTTGAAAAGCATGGCCATATGCCACTGCCGCCCTATATCACCCGTGACGATGAGCTGAGTGATCGGGAACGCTATCAAACCGTGTATGCCCGCCGCGACGGTGCAGTAGCAGCGCCCACCGCAGGGCTTCACTTTGACCAACCGTTGCTGGATGCCCTGGCAGAGAAAGGCGTTAACAGTGCCTTTGTGACCTTGCACGTCGGCGCAGGCACCTTTCAACCCGTGCGCGTCGACAACATCCTTGAACACCATATGCATAGCGAGTGGATTGAGGTGTCTGAGACCGCCTGTCAACAAGTGCGTGACACTCAGGCTGCGGGGAAACGGGTCATTGCCGTCGGCACTACCAGCGTGCGCTGCTTAGAAAGCGCTTGCCTGAAAAGTAGCGACGGCCAGATCGCCCCCTACAGCGGCGACACCGATATCTTTATCTACCCTGGCTACGAATGGCGCTGTGTAGATGCTCTGATAACTAATTTCCACCTGCCCGAGTCGACCCTGTTGATGCTGGTCTCTGCATTTGCCGGCTATGACCACATGATGCGGGCATACCGCACGGCAGTTGACGAGCGCTACGCGTTCTTTAGTTATGGCGATGCCATGCTACTGACCCGCTAAACACGATACGTCCAGCGCCTTAACCGATTATTGACGAGTTATTTAGATGCGAAACGAATGTTTTATGCGCTTTGAGCGCCTAGCCGACGATGGCCGTGCGCGCCGGGGGCGCCTGCACTTTCCCCGCGGCACCGTCGAAACCCCTGCCTTTATGCCGGTGGGTACCTACGGCACGGTGAAGGGCATGACACCAGACTCCGTGAAAGAGATTGGCGCAGAAATCATTCTCGGCAATACCTTTCACCTATGGCTGCGCCCAGGCACCGACGTGATTGAAGCCCATGGCGACTTGCATGACTTTGCCCAATGGGACAAACCTATCCTGACCGACTCCGGCGGTTTTCAGGTTTTTTCCTTAGGCGAAATGCGCAAAATTACCGAGCAAGGCGTTCACTTCCGTTCGCCAGTCGATGGCAGCAAGGTGTTTATGGGGCCGGAAGAGTCCATGGCCGTGCAGCGCTCGCTGGGCTCTGACGTGGTGATGATCTTTGACGAATGCACACCGTACCCAGCCACCTTTGAAGAAGCCGAAAAATCCATGGAGCTTTCGCTGCGTTGGGCAAAACGCTCACGCGAGGCTCATGGTGATTCGCCTTCAGCGCTGTTCGGCATTATTCAAGGCGGCATGCACCCAGAACTTCGCGAACGCTCACTAAAAGGGCTGCTCGAGATTGGCTTTGATGGCTTGGCCATTGGCGGTCTGTCGGTAGGCGAACCCAAAGAAGAGATGATCAAGGTACTCGATTATCTACCGACGTGGATGCCGGACGACACCCCTCGCTACCTGATGGGCGTTGGCAAACCAGAAGACTTAGTAGAGGGCGTGCGCCGTGGCGTCGACATGTTCGATTGCGTGATGCCTACTCGTAATGCGCGCAACGGCCACCTGTTCACCTCAGAGGGTACGGTCAAGATCCGTAACGCCAAGCACCGCTTTGATACCCAACCGCTTGATGCCGAGTGTGACTGCTATACCTGTAAGAATTTCTCACGGGGCTACTTGCACCACCTAGATCGTTGTAACGAAATGCTGGGTTCCATGCTCAATACCATCCATAACTTACGCTACTACCAGCGGGTAATGGCTGATTTGCGCGCGGCAATCGAAGCGGGTACATTGACGACCTTTGTGGAAGGCTTTTATGCCCAGCGCGGCCTGCCAGTGCCTCCCCTAGCGAATTAATCGCCATCCGCCATTGGCGGGTGGTTTAATCGGTTCACCCATTGAGTTTTCTAACCCAGGAGTTCTCTGCAATGCTGGATTTCTTCATCTCACCAGCCCATGCCCAAGAAGCCGCTGCCGGCGGTGGCATCGCGCAAATTGTCATGCTGGTTGGTTTTGTGCTGATTTTTTACTTCCTGCTGTGGCGCCCCCAGGCAAAGCGCGCTAAGCAGCACAAACAGCTGGTTACAGGCTTGGCCAAAGGCGATGAAGTCGTCATCGGTGGCGGCCTTGTTGGTCGTGTTACCAAAGTTAATGATGAGTTCCTAACGCTGGAAGTTTCTGAAGGCACCGAAGTTAACGTGCAGAAAAATGCCGTTGCTGCCGTACTTCCTAAAGGCACTATTAAGTCCATCTAACGCCTGCATCTCCCCCCTGCCGATCCAGTGCCAGCCACCCCGGCAGGGGTGACATGGTAGCCACGATGGTGAACTTTGCTGTGCGCGGTCTGTCCGTGCACAGCAATTCCGTTTGTAATTGAAGGCAGGGCTTGCATGCTCAACCGTTACCCCCTGTGGAAGTATCTGCTGATACTGGTCGTCCTGGTGGTTGGCCTTATCTATTCGCTTCCCAATTTATTCCCCGCAGATCCCGCCATCCAGGTTAGCGATGCCCAGGGCGACTCGCTGGATGAACGGCAAATATCCCGCGTTGAAGAAGCGCTCATTGATAGCGATATCGGCATTAAAGCCATTGAAGAAACGAATGGCCAATGGCTGATTCGCCTTCAGAGTGATGATGATCAGCTAGACGCCCGCGATATTGCCGCAGATGTATTGGGTAGTGACGCGACTGTCGCACTCAACCTCGCTGACGCCACCCCTGGTTGGCTGCAAGCCTTTTCCGCATCTCCCATGACACTGGGCCTCGATTTACGTGGAGGCGTGCACTTCTTACTCGAAGTAGATATGGATGCCGCCCTTACCCAGCGCTTGGAAGTGAATGCCAGCGCCATGCGTGAACTGCTACGTGGGGAGCGCATTCGCTATCGCAACACCACCATCGACGAGCGTTCACTTTCAATCGCCTTTGGCAGTGCAGAAGACCGCGATACTGCCCGGCGCTTGATCAGCCGCGACTTCCCTAATTTTGAATACAGCAATGAAGGCGATGGTCGTGCTTCCAACCTAGTCATGACGCTCAGCGACCAAACGGTTAACGAGATTCAGGACTATGCGATCAATCAAAACTTAACCACGCTACGCAACCGCGTTAACGAGCTGGGCGTCGCTGAGCCGATGGTTCAACGCCAAGGGCCTAGCCAAATCGTGGTTGAGCTGCCCGGCGTTCAAGATACCGTGGCTGCAAAGCGTATTGTGGGTGCAACGGCAAACCTAGAGTTTCGCCTGGAAGCTCGCAACGATACGCCTGACACGGAAACCGAACGTCTAGAATTCCGTAACGACCCAGCACGCTCGGCAGAGCTGATGCGCGATGTCATTATTACCGGTGATAGCGTATCCAGTGCCAGCAATAGCTTTGATGAAAATGGTCGTCCGCAGGTCAACATTAACTTGGACGGCACCGGCGGTACGTTAATGAACCGCGCCACGCGAACCAACATCGGTCGCAATATGGCGGTATTGTTCATTGAACATAAAAGCGAAGATCGCGTAGAAATCGACCCCGAAACGGGCGAAGAAACGATTATTCGCGAGCCCTACGTCGAACGCGGCTTGATCAGCCTTGCCACCATCCAAAGCGCACTGGGCAACAGCTTCCGCATTACCGGCTTAGACTCACCGACTGAAGCTGCTGAGCTTGCTCTTCTGCTCCGCTCTGGTTCGCTGGCCGCCCCTATCTACTTTGTCCAGGAACGCACCATTGGACCAAGCCTGGGTGCCGAAAACATTGAACGTGGCCTGCTATCAGTACAAATCGGCTTGTTACTGGTCGTGCTGTTTATGCTGGTGCGCTACAAAGTGTTTGGGGTATTTGCCAACATCGCCCTAGCGCTAAACCTAACGCTGCTCGTCGCGGTTATGTCGATGCTGGGCGCTACGTTAACACTACCAGGCATTGCCGGGATTGTGCTGACGCTAGGCATGGCAGTTGATGCCAACGTGCTGATATTCGAGCGTATACGCGAAGAATTGCGCAACGGCATGTCGATTCAGCAAGCAATCCATGCGGGCTACGAGCGCGCTTTCACTTCTATCGTGGATGCCAACATCACCACGCTGCTGGTAGCGGTGATTCTGTTCTCGATCGGTACCGGCCCAGTGAAAGGGTTTGCCGTTACGCTCTCCATTGGCATTTTAACATCCATGTTCACGGCACTACTGGTAACGCGCGCCATGGTCAACCTGACTTATGGCAGCAAACCCGTCAAAAAGCTGTGGATTTAAACACATGGATCTAAATGGCATAGATTTGAAAAGCATGGATCTGAACCACGTGCTTAGCCCAGAATTTAAGAGGTGGTAATGAAACCCCTATCACAACTGCGAATCGACTTTATGGGGCGGCGCAACCTTGCGTTTATCGTCTCTGCCTTGATGCTAATCATCTCGATTGGCGCGATTATTTTTCAGCAGCTAAATCTCGGACTGGACTTCACCGGCGGCACCCTGGTGGAAGTGCGCTACGGCGCAGTCCCTTCCTTAGACGCGATTCGCCAATTGCTCGAAGACAGTGGTTTCCAAGACGTGTCGGTGCAAACGTTTGGCGCATCAACAGAAATACTTATCCGCATTCAACAGGCATTCGATGCGGATGTCGGTAACGACGTTGTCAGTCTGCTACGTGCCAATGGCGATAGCGTTAATCTTGTACGAGCCGAGTTTGTCGGTGCACAGGTAGGCGACCAACTTCGCGACCAAAGCGGCTTAGGCCTTCTAGTGGCATTGGGCGTGGTGATGCTTTACGTTGCCTTCCGCTTTCAATATAAGTTTGCTCTTGGTGCCCTGCTCGCCTTGCTGCACGATGTCATCATTGTTGTTGGCGTCTTCGCGCTGTTCAAGCTTGAGTTCGATCTAACAGTACTGGCAGCGATTTTGGCCGTTATCGGTTACTCGCTAAACGATACGATTGTTGTCTATGACCGTATCCGCGAGACCATTCGAACATCGCGTATTGATGATATGCCGCAAATCTTCAACGAAGCGATCAATGCCACCCTGTCCCGCACGCTCGCCACCTCTGGTACGACGGTGCTGGTGTTGCTGGCGCTGCTGCTATTAGGCGGCGACATGATCGAGAACTTCGCTATTGCGCTGTTAATTGGCATCGTGGTGGGTACGTTCTCATCAATTTATATCTCAGGTGCGTTACTGATTCCGCTCAAGCTTTCACGGGAAGACCTTATCCCCACCAAGAAAGAGACGGACGAAGAGGAAGAAGAGCTGCCGTAAACCAGCAAAAGCAATCCGCAACAAAAAGGCTCTGCCGATAAAATCGACAGAGCCTTTTTAATGCGTGGTCATCGAGCAGACTGTATCAATCGCTTTTACCACTTACCACTTTTACGAACTTAAAAATGCGGTGCCAATTGTTTAATCAAGGCTTTGTACAGACGCGGCCCAGCAGCCATCAGTTGACCTTCAGCGGCCACTGTCGGCTTGCCGTCAGGCGTGCCCATCAGCGCACCGGCTTCTTTCAGCAATAGCGTTCCCACCTGCATATCCTGCTCTTCAAGACCCAGAACAAAGACACTGTCCACACGCCCACAGGCAAGCTCGCAAATATCCAGCAGGCCGCTAGCAGATGCCAACATGGCTTCCACTTGGGGAGCTAATTGTTGAGTAATGGTCAGGTAAGCTGGCAAATGGCTGGGGCGCAACCAGGTTTCTGGCAGGCTCATCGCTATCCGCGTACCGCTAATGGCGGTAGGTTTGCTTACACGCATGCGCTTATCGTTGTGCTGAGCACCGCGGCCGCGGCTGGCGATATACTCATCGTCAGAAAACGGACAGATAATTACCGCGTGTTCGGGGCGATCTTTGACGAGACACACCACTGAGAGAGCAAAGCCCTTACCTGCCACCGCTAAATTGGAATAGCCGTGCATTGGTTCAATTTTCCAGACGATATCAGCGCCTTCGCCTTCACCCGCTTTATGGGGCGTATAGCGGCCACTGAAGCCGTGCAGGGGATACCCACGCTGCAGCTGCTGAACAATGGTGGCCTCTGCTTTGCGAGCGGTGTCTTCTAGCAAGCGGTCGAGGTTAAATTCATCGTGAGCATTTTCAATGCGTTCACGAACACGTAAAAAGTGTTCAACAGCGCCACGCGCAGCGCGCAGCGTAAATTGGACCATAGGATTCATGATCGGGCCTTGTCACAGTGATGTTAAAGAACGGAGGCAGTGGCAGGACTGCTTTGGCGGGCAATTCTAACAGAGCCCCCTCGGGCATGCTATCGACTCATGCTAAACTGCGCGTTTTCCGTACTTGATTACCGAGCCCATTATGCTTGAGCGCATCCGTATTGTTCTTATTGGCACTAGCCATCCTGGTAATATTGGCGGCGTCGCCCGCGCCATGCACAACATGGGCTTAGCCGATTTAGCCCTGGTGGCACCGCGCTGTGAGGTGATTACCCAAGACAGCATTTCCCGCGCTTCGGGAGCCGACCACCTGCTGCACCAGGCAAAAGTCCACGCCTCTCTTGAAGACGCCGTTGCTGACTGCACGCTTGCCGTGGGCGCTAGCGCACGCTCACGCACGCTGCCCTGGCCAATGATCTCCCCACGTGAGCTAGCCGAGCGCTTGCCCAGCGAATGCCAGCCCGACAATGCGCGTGTCGCGCTGGTGTTTGGCCGCGAGGACAGCGGCTTAACCAATGCCGAGCTGCAGCGTTGTCATGCCCACGTGCATATTCCCACCAATGCAGATTTCAGCTCGCTAAACCTGGCTGCCGCCGTTCAGGTGATTGCCTATGAGTGCCGTATGGCATGGCTAACTCAACAGGATAGCGCCAGCACCGCTGAAGAGCCGGATGATGCGCTGGCCACCCATGCCGAACTAGAGCGCTACTTTGAGCACTTGGAGCGCACGCTGATTGCCATTGAATTTCATGACCCCGCACAGCCGCGCCAACTGATGGCGAGATTGCGTCGCCTGTACCTACGTGCTCGTCCTGAAAAAATGGAGATGAATATTCTGCGTGGCATTCTTTCGGCAACCGAAAAAGCGACAGACAAACATCGTCCATAGCGCTGGCCACCGCTGCGGCTTGGGCAACCGAAACTTGAAGTCGTATCGGTGCGCCCCAACATCGTTTTTTTGAGCGCTGCATTGCACTAGGCACTAGCCATATTCCAAGAACTTATGATTGCCGCCCTTTAACGCCCAAGGATCACCCATGTTTCAACGCTTGCGTGAAGACATTAATAGCGTATTCGACCGCGACCCAGCGGCACGTAACTCTCTTGAAGTGCTGACCAACTATCCCGGCCTGCACGCCCTGCTGCTTCACCGCTGCAGCCACTGGCTATGGAAGAAAAATTTTAAATGGTTGGCGCGAACGCTATCGACGTTTTCCCGCTGGCTGACCGGCATTGAGATTCACCCAGGCGCCACTATTGGCCGCCGTTTCTTTATTGATCACGGCATGGGCGTAGTGATTGGGGAAACAGCGCTAGTCGGCGACAACGTGACCCTTTATCAAGGCGTTACCTTAGGCGGCACCAGTTGGAATAAGGGTAAGCGTCACCCTACGTTAGAAGATGGCGTCATTGTTGGCGCTGGCGCTAAGATTCTTGGCCCGTTCACCGTAGGCGCGGGGGCTAAAATTGGCTCTAATGCCGTGGTCACCAAAGAAGTGCCATCCGGCGCTACGGTGGTGGGCATTCCTGGCAAAATCGTTAAACGCGCCGACCCCGATGTCGAGGAAGCGTTAGATGTCGACCCGGCTCGCCGCGAAGCGATTTGCCAAAAATTTGGCTTCGATGCTTATGGTGTAAGCCAGGATATGCCCGACCCTGTGGCACGTTCAATGCAGGCGATGCTTGATCACATGCACGCCGTGGATGAACGCATTGAGCGTATGTGCTCGACACTGCGTCAATTGGATGCCAACTATCGCGACGGCCAACTCCCGGCTCTGCGCGATGAAGATTTCGCCGACATTCTTGATGAAAACGACACAGGCTGCCCAGGGGTTGGCAAACACAGTTCCGAGCCAAAAGCCAACGCCGAGGCGACCGAGACAGCAGCCGCCAGTACCCAGCAAAGCGCTCCTGATTCAACGCCTAACTCGCCATCTGATGCAGCGGCTGATTCAACCTCTGACTCAACGACATCGCGCAATAGTTGACCAAAGCACTCAGGATTTCCATAATGGCGTTACATTTGCCGTAAGTGCGCTGAGGTTCAGCGTCGAGGTGCCTGTCATGCGCTTGACCACTAAAGGCCGTTACGCCGTTACCGCCATGCTCGATTTGGCGATAAATACCCCCCAAGGCCCGACCAGCTTGGGGGATATTTCTCAGCGTCAGGAAATTTCGCTCTCTTATCTTGAGCAACTATTTGCACGCCTGCGCCGAGCGGGTCTAGTTAGCAGCGTGCGTGGCCCTGGTGGCGGCTATTTGCTGGCTAAACCAGCCGAAGACATCAGCGTTTCCCAAGTGATTGATGCTGTTAATGAGACCGTGGATGCAACACGCTGCCAAGGGCTTTCAGACTGCCAACAAGGCGACACCTGCCTAACCCACCACCTGTGGTGTGATCTATCAGGGCAGATTCGTAATTTCCTTGATGACACCAGCCTTGCACAACTGATGCAGCGCCCCGATGTTATACGCATTGCCTCTCGGCAAAAGCAGCGCGTAGAAGCTGGCATTCTCGCCTCATCCCCTTAACGGCTTTCACTGCACGTTGGACTCTATGACGATGACCTCCTCCCCTTCGCTGCCGATTTATTTGGACTATGCCGCGACCACGCCGGTCGATACCCGAGTGGCCGACGTCATGCAGCGCTATTTAACCGTTGATCAGCTGTTCGCCAACCCTGCCTCGCGCAGCCACATGCTGGGCTGGCAGGCGGAACAGGTGGTAGAGCAGGCTCGCCGTCAAGTCGCCGATACCATTAACGCAGACCCACGTGAAGTGGTTTGGACCAGCGGTGCCACTGAGGCCAACAATCTAGCACTGATCGGCTACATGCGCGCCAATCGAGAGCGCGGCATGCACCTGGTAACGTCCACCATTGAGCATAAAGCGATAGTGGATACTGCCAACGCCCTGGAAAGCGAAGGTTTTGAAGTGACGTGGCTCACGCCTGGGCGAGACGGGCGTACCACGCCAGAACAGCTGCGCGCCGCCATGCGAGACGACACGGCACTCGTGTCATTAATGGCGGTCAATAACGAACTGGGTAGCATTAATGATATTGCCGCGCTGGCAGAGGTTGCCCATGAGTTCGGGGCTGTTTTTCATACTGATGCGGCCCAAGCTGTAGGACGAATTCCGTTAGATGTGGTGGCGCAACAAATTGATTTAATGTCGCTGTCTGGACATAAAGTTTATGGCCCCAAAGGCGTTGGTGCGCTTTACGTCAAACGCCATCCAGATATACGCATAGAAGCACTTATCCATGGTGGCGGCCACGAGCGGGGCATGCGCTCTGGCACACTTCCAACCCATCAAATTGCCGGCATGGGTGAAGCGTTTGCGCTAATGCAACACCATCACCAGGAAGATCAAGCCCATATCGCCCAGCTACATGCGCGCTTCCTAAAAGGGCTAGAAGATGTTGATGGTGTCTTCGCCAACTCTCCACTGGAAAATGCCGTTCCCAATATTTTAAACCTGGCATTTAAAGGGGTAGACGGTGAATCTCTATTGATGGCGCTGCGCGATGTTGCTGTGTCAACCGGGTCTGCCTGTAACTCTGCTAGCGTCGACCCTTCCTATGTTTTATTGGGAATCGGCACACCGCGCGCCCTTGCACTCTCATCGCTACGTTTTAGTTTTGGGCGTTTCACTACTGACGCCGACATTGATCATGCGCTGACACTACTGCGCCACGCGTTGAGCGGACTACGCTCAACGCGTTAAACGGCTGATGCCACATTTGGCAATCAACCTACCGACTTCTTGAAGGAGGACGCCCGATGGCAACTCTCAACATTACCCCCGCTGCTGCTCAGCAAATCCGTCACGTTCTCGACGAGCGTGGCCAGGGGCTTGGGCTGCGCGTTTCTGTAAAACCTAGCGGCTGCTCAGGCTATAGTTACGTACTCGACTTTGCCGATGACGTAAGCGATGACGAAACTCGCTTTGAAGAGCACGGCGCCAGCGTGTATATCGCGCCGGACGCGCTAGAAATACTCAACGGCAGTGAAGTGGACTACGTAAGCGAAGGGCTGAATCGCTTTTTCCGCTTCAACAACCCCAACGTTAAAGATGAGTGTGGCTGTGGCGAAAGCTTCACGGTCTAAACGTTTAGCGCTGCATCACCGGTATTCATCACCCCCTTGAGGCGCTATAATCGCGGCCACTCGGCAATCGGTAATGCACAGCAGCCCTGCCGACTCTTTTTTCCTGCGCCGCCTCGGCTTTCCGGGGCGGCACTTCTGCTTTATGCCTCTTAAGGAGATTCCACCATGGCAATTGAACGTACTCTTTCTATTATCAAGCCTGATGCCGTTGCTAAAAATGCGATTGGCGACATCATTGCTCGCTTTGAAAAAGCAGGCTTGAAAGTTGTTGCTGCGAAGATGGTTCATCTTTCTGAAGAAAAAGCAGGCGGTTTCTACGCCGAACACAAAGAGCGTCCTTTCTTTAAAGACCTGGTGGGCTTCATGACCTCTGGCCCGGTTGTTGTTCAGGTACTGGAAGGCGAAGGCGCTATCGCTAAAAACCGCGACCTGATGGGTGCTACTAACCCGAAAGAAGCGGCGCCCGGCACTATCCGCGCTGACTTTGCGGAAACAATCGACGCAAACGCTGTCCATGGTTCTGATTCTCCGGAAAGCGCTGAGCGCGAAATTAGCTACTTCTTCGGTAACGACGAAATTTGCCCGCGCTAAACCAAGCGTGCCGCCGATTCAACATCCGTTGCCGGCCATTTTCGCGGGGGCTATGCCCCCGCCTTTTCTCTGAACGCTGACCGCCATGACCACTACCGTAGCTCAACATACGCCTACCTCTCTCTCCTCGACCGAAAGCGAACCTGCCGCCACTAACGCGCCAGAGCGCCAGAACCTGCTGGGCATGTCTCGCGAGCAGATGGAGGACTTCTTTTTGTCGATTGGCGAAAAGAAGTTTCGCGCTGCCCAGCTAATGAAGTGGATTCACCAGGAAGGTAGCGATGATTTTGCTGCCATGACGAATCTATCCAAACCGCTGCGAGAAAAACTGGCTCGGCTGGCTGAGATTCGTGGCCCTGGGGTTGTCTATGAAGGTACCTCCAGCGACGGCACACGCAAGTGGGTCCTGGAAGTAGAAGATGGCAGCTACGTGGAAACGGTGCTGATTCCTGCGGAGAATGGCAAACGCCGAACGCTATGCGTCTCTTCCCAGGTAGGCTGCTCGTTAGACTGCAGTTTTTGCTCAACGGGCAAACAAGGCTTCCAGCGTAATCTGACCGCTGCCGAAATTATCGGCCAGGTTTGGGTCGCCCAGCGTAGCGTAGGCCCGCGCCGCGATACCGCTAATCGTCCGGTGACTAACGTAGTCATGATGGGCATGGGCGAGCCGCTGCTCAACTTTGATAACGTCGTGCCAGCAATGAAGCTGATGCTCGACGACAATGGCTATGGACTTTCCAAACGCCGCGTCACGCTTTCCACATCCGGCGTTGTGCCGATGATAGATAAGCTTGGCGATGAGATCGATGTAAGCTTAGCCATTTCGTTGCACGCTTCTACTGATGAGCTACGCAACGAGCTGGTACCGATCAACCGTAAATATAATATTCGCGCGCTGCTGGATGCCTGCCACCGTTATCTATCCAAATGCCCGGATAACCGTCAGGTTACCATCGAATATACGCTCATTAGAGATGTGAATGATCAGCAGGAACATGCTGAACAACTGGCGGCACTGCTAAAAGAGCTGCCCTGCAAAATCAACCTGATACCGTTCAACCCGTTTCCTAACTCAGGTTACGAAAAGCCCTCACGTAACCAAGTGATGCGCTTTCAGCAATGGCTATATGATCTGGGTTATAACGCCACCGTACGCATCACGCGGGGCGATGATATCGACGCTGCTTGTGGCCAACTGGTAGGAAAGGTGAAAGACCGCACTAAGCGAAGTGCGCGCTATATTCAGTCTGTACAGCTTGATGCGGACTAAACCGCCGTTATCTTGACTTCAGTCGAGTGCGGCGCTTTGATGGACACGTTTTCAAACCGCCACAAGTGCAGCTCTATCGAATGACGATGCATCTGATGATCACTGCAAGATGGTTATTAGCAGAGAGTTATTAGAAGATAGTTATTAGAAGATTGTTATTAGCAGATAGCGACTACAAGAGGGTGTACATGATCGGTCACCGCTGGCGACGTTACCCATCCCGGGTTCACATGCTGTGCGTGCTAGTAAGCAGCATGTTGTTAGCTGGCTGTGCCACGTCAGGTAGCACGTCTTCTCAGGCTGACGATGACGCTGCAGACGCTTACACCCAACTAGGCGTTGCTTACCTAGAACGCGACAACCTAACCCGTGCGCTCAGCGCGCTTGATCGTGCGCTTGAAATTAATCCACGCAATGCCGAGGCACTTCAGGCGCTTGCGCTGGTCTATCAACAGCAGAGTGAAAATGAGCTTGCAAATCGCTATTTTCAGCAAGCGATTAACACCGCACCTTCTTTGACACGTGCGCGTAATAATTACGCGGCGTTTTTATATCAGCAGGGGCAGTTCAACGCCGCTTGCGAACAGTTAGAAATAGCATCTCACGATGCCCAATATGCCAATCGCGCCCAGCTATTTACTAACCTAGGGCAGTGCTATGTGGCAGCCGATAACATTGATGAAGCGCGCAAACGCTTATTGCGCGCAGTGAGCATTGATCCACGTCGCCCGCGTGGATATTTATTATTAGCCGAACTTGAAGCTTCACAGGGCAATTATGGTCAAGCCTGGGAGCCGCTGCAGCGCTATTTGCAGCTGGCCGGGCAAGATCCAGTCGCGTTGGAAATGGCGATCGATATCGCCCACGCCCGTGGTGATCACGCTGCGGCTGCGAACTACCAGCGCTTATTGAATATTGACTAACGGTGCCCTGACCACCTAATTATTGAAGGATGCTCAGCTATGAGCGATACACAATCATACGATAATGTTACGACCTCTAGCCCCATTGCCACACCCGGCGAGCTTCTCTCACGCCAACGCGAAGCACTCGGCGTACCGCTTACCGATGCCGCACGGGCGCTTAATTTACGCCCTGCGGTTGTCGACGGTTTAGAACAAGATAACTACGAAGAAATCCCTGTTGCCGCTTATCGCCGGGGCTATTTACGTGCTTATGCAAAATACCTGGGCATGGATGATCGTCTAGTACTTGAGGCCTACCAAGCTAACCATGGGAGTACAGAGACAGATCGTCGGGTGGCTCCAGTCTCAGTCACCCGGCCACCATCGCGTATTGGTGCATGGTTATTTAAGCTAGTCACCCTGCTAGTGATTGTTGCCTTGATTGCCGTCACGGTCATGTGGTGGCAAAGCCGTGGCGGCAGCGAGCCCCCCAGCATGGGGAGCACCCCCTCCCTAGAAGATGAGGGTGGTTCCACGGGCACACCAGCCGACAATGTAACACCGACTGAACAAACGCTGGTTGCCACACCTCAGCTGCCTAGCAACGCAACAGCACAACAAACCGGCACAGCCGAGGGAGTCGATGAGGAAGCGGCTAACGCCGCAACGGCCGCCATTGAGTCGGCATCAGAGTCGTCGACGTCTGCCGAAGGGGCAGAAGCTGCTGAGCTCACCGCTGCAGATACCGCTGAACAAGCGGACGCCGTCACTGACAGTGAAGACAACACAGTCGAAACAGCGCCAGCAACAAACCCTAACCTGCTTGAACTGACGTTTAACGAGCAGTCGTGGACTGAAATTTTTGATGCCAATAACCAGCGGGTGTTCGTTGGTCTGCAAACGCCTGGCACCACAGCAAGTGTTGAGGGCGAACCGCCTTTTCGTTTAACTATCGGCAATGCCACCGGCGTAGAGCTGCGCTATGAAGGCGAGGACGTTAACCTTGTCCAGCGCGCCGGTGCCAATAATGTTGCCCGCTTTACCCTGGGAGAGTGACCCGTCTTATGCACGCCCCTTCTCCGATTAAACGCCGCTTCTCGCGTCAAATTCACGTTGGCAATGTGGCTGTAGGTGGTGATGCACCTATTGCTGTTCAGAGCATGACCAACACAAATACGCTGGACGTCGATGCCACCGTGGCACAAATTCAGCAGTTAGAAAAAGCGGGAGCCGATATTGTCCGCGTTTCAGTACCCGATATGGACGCCGCTGAAAGTTTTGGCAAAATTAAGCAGCGTGTCGATGTCCCACTGGTGGCAGACATTCATTTTGACTACAAAATTGCCCTGCGTGTCGCCGAACTAGGTGTCGACTGCTTGCGTATTAATCCAGGTAACATTGGCCGCGAAGATCGCGTACGTGCGGTTGTTAATGCTGCCCGCGATAATGGCATACCGATTCGTATTGGCGTCAATGCCGGGTCGCTGGAAAAAGATCTACAGAAAAAGTATGGCGAGCCTACTCCCGCAGCGCTAGTGGAGTCGGCCATGCGCCATATTGATTACCTGGATCGTCTTGATTTTCAGGAATTTAAAGTCAGCGTTAAAGCCTCAGATGTGTTTATGGCGGTAGCAGCGTACCGCGACCTGGCTACCCGTATCGAGCAGCCACTCCATCTAGGCATTACTGAAGCCGGCGGCCTGCGCTCGGGTACGGTGAAGTCGTCGATTGGCCTTGGCATGCTGCTAATGGATGGCATTGGCGACACAATTCGCGTATCGCTCGCCGCCGATCCGGTAGAAGAAATTAAAGTCGGCTTTGACATGCTTAAAAGCCTAAGGCTGCGAGCCAAAGGCATTAATTTTATTGCCTGCCCCAGCTGCTCACGGCAGAATTTTGATGTTATCAGCACCATGAACCAGCTAGAAGAGCGGCTTGAAGACGTCATGACCCCACTGGACGTATCGGTGATTGGTTGCGTCGTTAATGGCCCAGGTGAAGCGAAAGAAACCGATATTGGCCTAACCGGCGGCTCCCCTGCCAACTTGGTGTACATCGATGGCAAACCTGCTAGCAAGCTGCGTAATGACCACTTGGTGGATGACCTTGAAAAGCTGATTCGCGATAAAGTACGCCAAAAACAGCAGCAAGAAGACGACATGATTGCGCGCAGCGTTTAAAAAAGCCGAGCAAGTGATACCCAACCTGGAGGCGGGCATAACCTTCTTCCCCGCCCCAGTGTTGTCTCCCATACAAGGAGTTTTCATTGAGCAAGTCCGCCGCAAAAAAAATTCAAGCTATCCGTGGTATGAATGATTTATTGCCCAGCGAAAGCCCCCGCTGGCAATTTTTTGAAGCCAAGGTGCGTCAGCTGATGCATCGCTATGGCTTTGATGAAATCCGTACGCCCATTGTTGAACAAACGGCGCTATTTGCTCGCTCTATTGGTGAAGTCACCGATATTGTCGAAAAAGAGATGTACACGTTCGACGACCGCAACGGCGACAGCCTGACGCTGCGCCCCGAAGGTACGGCTAGCTGTGTACGGGCAGCGATGGAACATGGCTTGCTGCATAACCAAACGCAACGGTTGTGGTATCAGGGCCCGATGTTCCGCCACGAGCGTCCGCAAAAAGGCCGCTATCGTCAATTTCATCAGGTAGGCGTAGAAACGTACGGCTTCGATGGACCGGATATCGATGCCGAAGTCATTCTGCTTTCAGCGCGTCTATGGCAAGAGCTGGGTTTACTGGAGCATGTGACGCTAGAGCTTAACTCCCTGGGCTCCACAGAGGCGCGCGCGGCCTATCGCGATAAACTCGTCGCTTATTTTGACCAGCATCACGATGTCCTTGATGATGACTCTAAGCGTCGCCTCACCAGCAACCCACTGCGCATTTTGGATTCCAAGAATCCAGCGATGGCGGAAATGCTGAACGGTGCGCCGCAGTTGATGGATCATTTGGACGATGAGTCGCGGACACATTTTGAACAACTCAAAGCAATGCTGGATGCAGCCGGCATTGACTACGTTGTTAACCCACGCTTGGTACGCGGTCTTGATTACTACTGCCGCACGGTATTTGAGTGGACGACCACGGCCCTAGGCAGCCAAGGCACGGTATGTGCAGGCGGCCGCTACGATGGCCTGGTCGAACAACTAGGCGGAAAGCCCACGCCAGCGGTTGGCTTTGCCATGGGTATCGAGCGCTTAATATTGCTGCTGGAAACATTAGACCTGATTCCAGAAGAAGCGCTAGGTGGCTGCGATGTTTATCTGCTACCCATGGATGACAACGCTACTATTGTCGCCCTCACCCTGGCTGAAAAGCTCCGTAGTGAGCTGCCAACCCTTAGGTTGCAGTTACACTGTGGTGGCGGCAGTTTTAAAAGCCGTATGAAAAAAGCGGACAAAAGCAACGCACCGATTGCCGTCTTATTGGGCGAAGATGAGCTAGCAGAGCAAGCCGTAACGCTTAAGTTCCTGCGTGATGATCGCGAACAGTTGCGCGTATCTCAGGCTGAGCTCACCGCGACACTGCAAAACCTAGTGCCCCACTAACCTTACTGCCTACTCTCTGGCAGACGAACACTCGCCAGCCGCCCTTGCGGCTGAGCTAAAGAACAGGAGGCCGCCCGTGGCGGAGCTGAGAAGCGAAGAAGAACAGCTAGAGGTAATTAAACGCTGGTGGAAAGAGAACGGAACCTCTCTCATAGCAGGGGCTGTTCTTGCTGCGGCGGGTGTGTTTGGCTGGAATGCATGGCAAAACTATCAAGAAGGCCAAGCAGAAGCCGCCTCCGTGCGTTATCAGCAACTTGTCAACATGACCGCTGGTAACACTTTGGCAGATGATCAGTTAGCCAATGCCCGTGAGCTCATTGATGAAATCACCAGTGACCATGGCGACACCCTCTACGCAGAGTTAGCACAGCTGCTGGAAGCACGTTTAGCCGTTCAACAGGGTGATCTTGATGCAGCGAAAAGCGCGCTTGAGAACGTTGCTAGTGACTCCTCTCGCCGCTATGTGCAAAGCCTTGCATGGCTGAGATTAGCGCGCATTGAGATTGCCAACGGCAATCCACAAGCCGCCCTGAGTTTGTTAGATAAGTCGATTAGCGATGCTCTGGCAGCTCAACAGGCTAACGTGCGCGGCGACGCTTACGCTGCGTTAGACCAAACAGAACAAGCGCGAGACGCTTGGCAAACTGCGCTAGAACTGGCCCAAACCCAGAATCAGCCGCTTTACGGCGTACAGTTCAAGCTTGATGATCTCGGCGTCGAAGAGGTGACACAATGATCATGACCAGTCTTCCCAAATCGCTATTTTCAAAGCCTTCTGTGCGCATTACCGTCGGCGCTGTTGCACTCGCCTTGCTAGCAGGCTGTGCCAGTAAAGGCGAACCGGCTGACTCGCCTAAAGAGCTGCGTAGTTTTACAGCAACTTCAACGCTTAATGAGGTATGGGACAGAGACGTAGGCGACGGCCTTGGTCGTGCCCGTTACCCCATTGCTCCGGCTCGTGAAGGCGACAGCGTATTTGCTGCGGATGCCAATGGATTGGTCGCCGCCTTTAACGCCAATAACGGCAACCGCGAGTGGGAAATCGAGCTGGATACGCCTATTTCAAGCGCGCTTAACGCCATTGCAGGTCAAGTCTATTTAGGCACCCGTAACGGTGAAGTTATTTCCCTGGATCAGCGCGACGGTAGTGTCAATTGGCGCTCACGGGTCTCCAGTGAAGTGCTGGCAGCACCTCAAGCGAATCAACAGCTACTACTGGTGCAGAGCGTTGACGGCCAAATCACCGCGCTCGACCGTGTCACTGGCGAGGAGCGTTGGGTATATGCCAGCTCACAACCGTCGCTCACCCTTCGTGGTACCGGCACGCCAATGGTCATTGATCCTGTAAGCTTTGTTGGCTTTGCTAACGGACGACTAGCAACATTAGACAACCGCAATGGCCAACCACTGTGGGAGTTACAAATTGCGACTCCCCGCGGACGTAGCGACGTCGACAGGTTGGTTGATCTTGCCGGTCAGCCGGTAGTAACGCCTGATGGTCGACTTTTCGTTACTAGCTATAACGGTAGCGTTGTCGCTTTAGAAGCAACCCGCGGTGGCGTTCTATGGGAAAGCAACTTATCTAGCCGCCATACCCCTATTTTGGTAGGTAACATTCTGCTAGTGGTCACTGATGATAGCCACGTCGTTGGCCTGAATGCCGACAACGGACAGGAAGTGTGGCGTAACGATGACTTGGAAGACCGCCGGTTAACAGCACCTGCGTTTGCAGATGGCCGCGTGGTCGTCGGTGACTTCGAAGGCTACGTTCATCTACTTGATGCCCGCGAAGGCACGTTAGTAGGCCGTACGCGCGTGCACAAATCTGGCATCAGCGTGCGTCCTGCCACTGAAGGCAGCACCATTCATGTCCAGGCCAATAATGGTCGCCTGGAAACCCTGGAAGTAACTCCATGACACCCGTCATTGCTTTAGTCGGTCGGCCCAATGTGGGCAAATCGACGTTGTTTAACCGCCTAACCCGCTCACGCGATGCGCTCGTAGCGGACTTTCCTGGCCTTACCCGTGACCGTAAATACGGGAACGGAATGCTAGGCGGCAAAGCGTATACGGTGATTGATACCGGCGGCATCAGCGGTGACGAAGAAGGGATTGATGCGGCAATGGCCGAGCAGTCCCTGGCCGCCATTGATGAAGCCGATATTGTACTGTTTCTAGTAGACGCGCGCGCAGGGCTTAACGTGGCTGATGAGGCCATTGCGAACCATCTGCGCGTTAATCAGAAAAAAACCTGGCTAGTAGTCAACAAAACCGATGGTTTGGAAGAGCATTCGGCCATGGCCGACTTCTGGACCTTAGGTCTTGGCGACCCATGGCCGATTGCTGCCGCCCATGGCCGCAATGTCTCACTGCTCATTGACACAGTGCTGGAGCCGTTTCCAGAACGCGATCCCAGCATTCCTGGGGATACCGGCACGAAAGGCATTCGTATCGGTGTTATTGGCCGTCCCAACGTGGGCAAATCCACATTGGTTAATCGGCTGTTGGGCGAAGAGCGCGTTGTTGTATTCGATGAGGCGGGCACTACCCGCGATGCGATTGAAATCCCGTTCGAGCGTCGTGGCAAGCCCTACGTATTGGTTGATACTGCGGGTATTCGGCGGCGTAAGAACGTTCGTGAGATTGCTGAAAAGTTTTCCATTATCAAAACCCTGGATGCGATCAAAGAGTGTCACGTCGCCGTGATGGTACTTGATGCGCGCAGCGGTTTAGTTGAACAAGATCTCCACCTGCTTGATTATGTGCTAACCACTGGCCGCGCGCTGGTGCTGGCCATCAATAAGTGGGATGGACTGGAAAGCGACGCAAAAGAGAAAATGCGCGCAGAAATTAAGCGCCGCCTGGGTTTTGCTGAGTATGCTGAGATGCATTTTATCTCCGCCCTACACGGCACCGCTGTGGGTGATCTTTATCCTTCGATCGAACGAGCTTTCAATGCCGCGAACGCTCACTGGTCGACCAACCGATTGACCACTCTGCTTCAAGATGCGGTCAGCCAGCACCCGCCGCCCATGGTAAACGGCCGGCGTATCAAACTGCGCATGGCACACCAAGGTGGTAGCAACCCGCCCATCATCGTAGTGCATGGCAATCAGACTGAATCACTGCCGGAAGCCTATCGCCGCTATCTAACCAACACCTTCCGTAAAGTGTTGAAGGTTCGCGGTACGCCAATGCGCTTTGAGTTCCGTTCGGGTAGCAATCCGTTTGACCACATGGCAGGGGCAAGCGATAAAGAGAAAGCCAAAAAACGCGAGCTCAACCGTACTAAAGAAGCACGTAAAAGCCGCCGTTAATGCTAGCTCATTGATCTATCAAACGCCTGCTGACCTTCATCAGCAGGCGTTTTGGTTGATGGCCCCCATTATCGAGTAATTTTGCTTGACTGCTATCCGCACTAGCCCTCAAATAGCCGCGTTTTTCGGCAATCGCCTCTCTGACATTTTGCACCTCTGAACCTTTGCCCTTCTTAGGAGAGATATTATTAATGCACTACGCAATTAAACGCGGGCGCGGCTTGCTCTTGCTGCTGATGGCAAGCTTGCTAGCAGGTTGCCTTGCCCTGCCCCAAACAGGCTTATTTGCCTTTCGCTTGGCGGTAACATCGCTGGGCATTGAAGAGGTGCGTATTGGCCCTTATAACGTGCAAGCAGGGCTTGATACTAGCGACCTGACAAGTTTGCTTGCGTCTAGCCTTGGCGCTGGCAGCTTGCCCGTTCAGGCCACCTTAGCGATGGGCCTTGGCTTACCTACCGGTATGCCCGCTGTTGAGATGTCAGGTTTCCGTTGGATGCTCGATATGCCGGGGGTCGATCCAGTGCAAGGCCAATATCAAGAGGATGTAACACTAACATCAGGGGCAGACTCAACGTTACGTCTACCGGTATCGTTTGACATCCTGGCTACCGACACCCAGCGCATGATGCCAATGCTAGAACTCGCCAGTCAGTTAGCCACCCAGGGCTCACTACCGCCTGGCAGTGAGCTTGCTATCACGCCAGGAGACTTGCGTGGACTGGGTATGACATTACCTGCAGGGCTTTTAACGCCGACCATTCGCCTGAACGTAGGCGCCGACGGCCAGTTAACGCCTGTGCGTTAAGCCTGACGACTTCCTTCATGAAGCCGTTTGCGGCCCACCCACTGGGCTGCAAACTGCCAAGCCGTTCGGCCACTGCGCCCTCCTCTTAGCGTTGCAAAGCGAACCGCTTCTGCCCGTGCGGCCTCGCTCCAATCCTGCTTATCACCAATACGAGCTACCCAATGCTCACAGACCTCTAAGTAAGTCGCTTGGCTGAAAGGATGAAAACCTAACCATAAGCCGAAGCGATCCGACAACGAGATCTTTTCCTCAACAGCGTCACCGTGATGTAGCTCTTCCCCCACAAGACGCGTACCGCTATTGTCGTCCATGGATTCCGGCAGTAAATGGCGGCGGTTAGAAGTGGCATACAACAAGACGTTTTCCGGCGGCCCCGTTAAGGCGCCGTCTAAGACGCTTTTTAGCGCCTTGTAAGCATCATCATTACCTTCAAACGAAAGATCGTCGCAATACACCACGAAACGATGCGGCGTATCGCGCAGCTGTTCTACCAATATCGGCAGACTACCCAAATCGTGGCGATCCACTTGAATCAAGCGCAGCCCATCATCCGCCAACGAGTTAAGTAGCGCGCGGATCACCGATGACTTCCCGCTGCCACGTGATCCCCACAGCAAGCCATGGTTAGCAGGTAGCCCCTGCAAAAATGCACGGGTGTTATCGACTAACGCTAATTTTTGACGCTCGATGCCTAACAGATCATCCAGTGTCATCGTGTCGCGCGGTGGCACGGGAACCAATCGACCACCTAACGGATGGCGCTGCCAAATAGCCGCCACATGCTTGTCCCAGTCCACCTGGATCGGTGCAGGCGGCAACCAATGTTCTACGTGGTCCAGCAACCGCGTTAAGCGGTGGCTCAATTCAGCATCCATGATTGTCCTCAGAGTGCGTTATGATATGAGTTGATTTACCACTGACAGTGGTTATCTTGTGTGCAAAGATCCCTACTCGTCTATAAGGAAACCGCTTATGCGCTGGCTTCGCCCCCTGGCTGTTACCGCACTGTGTGCTGCTGTCGCAGCATGCTCCACGTCACCTACCGGTCGCTCTCAGTTGCTGCTGCTTTCAGATGATCAGCTTAATCAAATGGGCCAGCAAGCCTTTGCGCAGTATCAACAAGATATTCCCACCGCAGGTCAGGCAAGCCATCGCTATGTACAGTGCATCGCGGATGCCATTGTAGAAGTATTGCCAGCCGAACAGCGTAATCTTGATTGGCAAATCCGTGTCTTTGAATCTGAACAGCCCAACGCCTTTGCGCTGCCCGGTGGCTACATGGGTGTGAATACGGGCATGCTTGATATCGCCACCAATCAAAACCAGCTAGCCTCGGTTGTCGGCCATGAAATTGGTCACGTCATTGCGAATCATGCCAACGAACGTGCCTCAACGAAAAGCGCAACGTCACTTGGTTTATCGGTGCTTGCCAGCACCTCAGGCATGCAAACCCCCGGAGGCCAACAATTGATGGGGGTGCTGGGGATGGGAGCGGAATACGGAATTGCGTTGCCGTTCTCCCGTAGCCATGAAAGTGAAGCCGACGTTATCGGTCTCCAGTTGATGGCCCAGGCAGGTTTTGATCCACGGGAAAGCGTTACCGTTTGGGAAAATATGCAGGCGGCCTCCGGCGGTGGCGCTCCGCCCGCCTGGATGTCGACGCACCCAAGTGAAGGCCAGCGTATCGAAGGGCTTCAAGCCAGCATGAATAACGCCATGGCAAGCTACGAGCAGGCGCGCAATAGCGGCCGCACTCCCAACTGCCCACGCCCCTAGGCACCTTAATATTGAGGTTTGAATGATTCGACTTGGTTTATTGCTGCTTGTCTTACCGATTTTAGTGTTACTGGGCGTCTATTTCTGGGAACTGGGTGACGTACGCGCTTGCCAGCTCGACGGGGGACACTGGGACTACCTGGCAAATGCGTGCCGTGACACACCGCAGCCCTTTGTATCGTGGCTTGAGCGCTCACCGTTGCTGGTCAACGGCGGCATGCTGGTCTCTGTGGTTGGTCTTGTTATGTGCATGATTGGCTTTTACACCAAATCTCGCTAAACACGAGAGAACACCCAGCATTAACCAATAAAGGCAGCCACAATGGCTGTAATGCCAGTCAAGTTAAGGCTGACTGGCTTTTTTCTTTCTGAGCGCAAAAAAACCGCCGATTGGCTTTGTTTAATAAGTGCCTGATGATGACTCCACCGCCCTCGTCATTCCCGCATGCCCTTAGCGGGAACCCATGTTGACCTGAGATTTCGGGCTGCTGCAGGCCAAGGTCAAGGTGGATTCCCGATTACCCCACTCGGGAATGACGGTGCGGTGACTCGGGAATGACGTGCGGTGCACGCTTTGGGAGATGGCCGCTTTGCTATATGGGGCTAGGGGGTAATGCCAGTCAGCCTTAACTGACTTGCATTAGCCACAATGGCTGCCTTTTCTTTGTTGAGCACTCGAAAGCTAGCTAGTCACTGGCGACGTTCAACGATTGCCTTAATAGTGTACGCACCGGGGCGGTTTCAGGCCGCACGTTACGCCATAAAAAGAAAGATTCAGCAGCTTGTTCAACCAGCATACCCAAGCCATCAAGTAACTTGG
This sequence comes from Halomonas sp. 3A7M, assembly GCF_014897875.1. Taxonomy (NCBI): domain Bacteria; kingdom Pseudomonadati; phylum Pseudomonadota; class Gammaproteobacteria; order Oceanospirillales; family Halomonadaceae; genus Halomonas; species Halomonas sp. 3A7M. Next base: position 8,109 of record NZ_JABUZD010000118.1, on the reverse strand, counting down.
CGCCGCGTGGCCCTGCCCACTGCAAAAACACCGTGGGTTCTGAGCCATACATCATATCGTAGGCCCAAGCACCCTGGTTAAATAGGTTATCCGGTAACGGCGGCAAATCACCCGTAAGGCTAGCGCTGGTGCCATTGATCACCAAATCAAACTGGCCTTCTAACGTCTCAAACCCGCCGCCATGAAGGGTGCCTAAGTCGGCAAATGCGTCTGCTAATTGGACGGCTTTTTCCGCCGTTCGATTGACGATAACAACGTCACGAGGTTGCTCTGCAAGTAGTGGTTCAAGCACGCCACGCACTGCACCACCTGCACCGATCACCAGCACGCGTTTATCCTTAATGGGTACGTGATGGTATCCAAGGTCACGCACCAGCCCAATGCCATCCGTGGTGTCACCGTAAGTGCGGCCATTGCCGCCGACAATTAGTGTATTCACTGCCTGAGCACGCTTGGCACGGTGGCTCAGGGTATCGCACAGCACAAAGGCATCGCCTTTGAACGGAACAGTCACGTTCGCCCCTCGACCACCCGCTGCCACAAATTCTCGCCAGGCACTGGCAAAACCTTCCACCGGTGCAAGTTCGGCGGTATAGATCATAGGTTGCTGAGTTTGGTTAGCAAACTCTTCGTGAATTAATGGCGACTTAGAGTGCTTAATCGGGTTTCCAAAGACACAGTAACGGTCGGTCATACAGGCTCCTTACACTTTACCCAACTGGGTGGCTTCGGTTAGCCAATCGCGTGGCACCAAGTACTCGTGCAATTTAGCCTCTCGGCTGCCCTCGGGTGGTGTAAATGCGTACTCCCAACGGGCTAGCGGCGGCATCGACATCAAGATGGATTCGGTACGCCCGCCGCTTTGCAAGCCAAACAGAGTTCCCCTATCCCACACTAAGTTAAATTCTACATAGCGGCCGCGGCGATAAAGCTGAAAATCACGCTCTTTTTCACCCCATGCATCACCTTTACGGCGCTCCACAATCGGTACATAGGCGTCCAGAAAGCTATCGCCCACCGCACGCTGAAAAGCAAAACAGTCGTCGAAACTGCCTTCATTTAAATCATCGAAAAACAGTCCACCAACACCACGTCTCTCGTCGCGATGCTTAAGATAGAAGTACTCATCGCACCACGCTTTGTAGCGCGGGTAGACCTCTTCGCCAAATGGCACGCAGGCCGCCTGGGCAACCCGATGCCAGTGCACAACATCTTCAAACACCGGGTAGTAAGGCGTTAGATCAAAGCCGCCACCAAACCACCATACCGGCGCCTCACCCTGTTTTTCAGCGATAAAAAAGCGCACGTTTCCATGACTTGTCGGCACATTAGGATTTTCAGGATGGAGCACCCAGGAAACACCCACTGCATGAAAACTGCGTCCGGCTAGTTCCGGTCGTGCCGCCGTCGCCGAGGGGGGCAACTGAGCACCGTGAACATGCGAAAAATTAACACCACCTTTCTCGAAAACAGCGCCTTCTTCGATGACCCTTGAACGTCCGCCACCGCCTTCTTCACGCTGCCAGCTATCTTCTTTAAATGTTGCTTTTCCGTCAGCAGCGGCAAGCCCGGCACACAACCGCTCCTGCAGATCCAGAAGGTAATGTTTAACGTCGTCTAGGTGCTCGTGAGCCACAGTAACTCCAAAGAGGTTGAGGATAAGTGTGATTGGTAAGTAGTAAACAGCAGAGAAGCTCAAGGCGCTTCGCTATGAACGCATTACTTTGCCCGTCACCAGGTCTTTGATGGTGCTGGGCTTTGCGTTTCCTCCAAGCTCACCCACGACAATCGCCGCGACCTCCTCACCGAAAATGGCCGCGACTTCGTCAGCGCTCATGGCGGGTGGGTCGCCCGCGCGATTAGCGGAGGTAGAGACTAGCGGGCCACCAAAGGCCTCACAGAGCGCCTTCATCAGCGGATGGTCGGTCACCCGTAGAGCCACACTCTGATGGGCACCGCGCACTAACCCATGACTACGGCCATTGTCAGGCACTAGCCAGGTATTAGGGCCAGGCCAACTGGCCGCTAAGGGCGCATGCAGTGCAACGGGCAGTTGGTTTAGCCAAGGCTGAAATTGCTGAATATTCGCAGCAACAAGAATCACCCCTTTGGCGGGATCACGCTCTTTCATACGCATCAAATGCGCCAGTGCTTCATCGTTATCTGGGTCACAGCTCAGCCCCCAGACTGCTTCGGTGGGGCAGGCGATAACGCACCCCTCTTTTAATGCTCGTACCGCCACTTTAACCTCAACAGCCGATTTCATAGATGCTCCTCGTTCCAAGCGCGGCCCCTCATCACCTGAGATTGATACATCTTCAGTAGATGAAAAACGGTTACTTACATCCTACCATGGCCGCGTCAAACGCACCCAGCCGCCCGCTTGCTGCGCCACTTTGCCATCAAGTTCCAGCATCAATAACCGTTGTTGGCATTCACTGACCGTAAGGCCCGCGCTCTGAACCAATATATCAATTGGCGTTGGCGTTGCGCCCAGCGCGCTTAGTAGATTGTCCTTAGGCTCATCGTCTTCGATAGGCAAATCAAGGCTTGCGTTGTCAGCGATAGCATGTGGACCGGTTGGCATATAGCGTTCAGCCCAGTGCTGCAACTCTTCTAAAATATCGTCCACATGACGCACCAGCGTCGCACCGCTACGTAATAACTGCAGGCAACCACGAGCCTGCACGTTATGTAGCGACCCGGGCAGTGCAAACAGCTCACGGTCTTGCTCAAGGGCTAATCGTGCGCTTACCAACGAGCCACTCTTCTCAGTCGCTTCGACCACTAACGTACCTAATGAAAGACCGGTCACAATTCGGTTCCGTCGAGGAAAGAAGGCTGGCCGAGCAACGGTTCCCGGCGGATGCTCGGATAATAACAAGCCTCCTGGCGCGCTACTTAGCTGCTCATGTAAATCACGGTGACGGGGCGGATAAATGACATCAACGCCACAGCCAAGCACCGCAATCGACTGCCCACCTGCCGCTAACGCTGCGCGCTGTGCAACCCCATCAACCCCGAGAGCCATACCGCTGACGATGCACCAGCCGCGATTAACAAGCTCTCTGGCAAACGCCTGAGCATTACCGCTTCCTTCAGCAGTGGGACGCCGAGTGCCCACCATAGCCAGTTTTGGGCCATCTAGTGCGCTAAGATCGCCCTGTGCCCACAGCACCACAGGTGGGTCCGGCAATTGATCGAGCAACTCAGGCCATGCGGGATGATTGCGATGGAGCAAATGGCGATTAGGCGCGGCCGCCAGCCATGCGAAGGTATGGTCGACTACCTGCTGCAACGGGCTTCGCTCTGGCTGCGCTAGCCAAAGCCGCAGCGCACTCGCGGCATTACTGGGCAGCCCAGCAAGCCAGCCATGGGGCCATTGCGGCTGTTTGGCGGCCAGCGCTGCGGTGCGAAGCGCCCCCATGCCCGGTAGCGCATTCACCACTAGCCACTCCTTGGCATCCATACCTATCCCCTGTTAGTTGTGTGGTGTTTAGCGTATCGGCGTATGTACCCGGTCTCCAACCGCTAAAATGTTCGATGCCTGCATCACCAACGCATAGCTCATCAGGCTATACGGCTTTACCACCATGACTCTTCCCGCTTCAGTGGCGGGCAGTTGCAGAAGCTCCTGGCTACGCGGGTCATTAACAAGCTCCCCCTGCTGGCCAACATGTAATACATGACCGGGCTGCAAGCCATCCTGAGTACCAATATCCAGCGCCACTATTTGTAAGCGTCCAATAAAGCGCACTCCGCCAGGTACCGCAATAATCTGGCCAGCGACATCGTTCAACGGTAAACGAGGCTGAAAACTATTTTCTGACGACAGAGATTCAAACAGCGGGGCGTCAAGCGGCAGCAAAATATCGTTATTACGCACCTCCTGGTAGGCGCTAAGTACTTCTAGGCGGGCAATATCTCCCTCTCTGCTGAGCTGGCGCGCTTCGCCAATATTGATTAACTCCGTACCCAACGGGGTACCCTCAGCGGAAACATAACGCTCGCCCGGACGATAAATACCTAAACGCGCTCTGGACGGCAGTACGCCGCGCGCATACAACGTATCGCCTGCGCCACTCAATAAGCGTTGATTCTCACCGCCCACGACGTAGGCCAGTTCCCGTATAGGCGCGCCTGGTTCTACGACGCGATGCTCTCGCAAAAATGCCTGGATCGTTTCCATCGGCAGCGGCGCCATTGCCTCTTGCTGAGGAACGGCACGCATCTGGGGAGAAAGTTTTACCACCCGCTGCGGTGATTCCCACGCCAATGCGGCGGTCGTCATAAGCGTCGAACATGCCAACGACACGCTATAATAAAGAAACCTTTTCGCCACTGCCCTTTTCACCGCTACCCTTTTCACCACCATCCTGTGCTCTCTTGTCAGTTATTGGTGACGCCGTTGTGGGGAGCTGCATGGCGTTGTACGTGCCCAGGAACGCTTACAGCATGATATAGTGGCCGATAGTAAAGCACTTAGGCCTGCCAACACAGATGGCAAAGCCTGCTCATATTAAAGACTCAGCATAACGGTGATTGTAACGCCATGGCCAAACTTCCTATTCTCGAATTCCCCGACGAGCGCCTGCGCACCAAGGCTGCACCGGTGGAAACCGTTGACGATGAGGTCCGCCAGCTCGTCGACGATATGTTGGAGACCATGTACGACGCGCGCGGCATCGGCCTTGCAGCGACGCAAATCGATGTTCATCGGCGTGTCGTAGTCATGGATGTCAGCGACGATAACTCGCAGCCGCTCGTACTTATTAATCCGCGCTACGAGCCGATTGGTGACGAAAAAGAGCCGCTTTCTGAAGGCTGTCTATCCATTCCCGAATACTACGCTGAAGTACCGCGCTATTTAAAAGTAAAGCTGAACGCGCTAGATCGTAGTGGTGAGCCCTACGAGTTAGAAGCCGATGGTTTATTAGCCCACTGCATTCAGCATGAGTATGACCATTTGGAAGGCGTGCTTTTTGTTGACTACTTATCACCCCTAAAGCGTGACCGAGTGATGAAAAAGATGCAGAAACGCCACAAGCTATTACACGACGCATAAACCGACCTACGCCGTGTTATTGCTGGCCGAGCTGACACGCTGCAAGCGCACAGAATGTTATTGCTGGTGCGTTGTAGCGTTGCTTCTCGGCCTTTATTTGTTTCCCCCACGGCACACGATTACTTTCCCCCTTCAATGCTAGGTAGTCATCACCATGTCACAGTTGCGCGTTGTTTTTGCTGGCACGCCTGATTTCGCCGCTTCAAGCCTTGCTGCCGTGCTCGAAAGTCAGCATCAAGTGGTAGCGGTCTATACTCAACCTGACCGCCCAGCAGGCCGCGGGCGCAAGCTCACCCCCAGTCCCGTCAAGCAGCTTGCTGTTGAGCATGGGCTACCTGTCTACCAGCCTGCCAGCTTAAAAGGCACTGATGCCCAAGCAGAGCTGGCAGCATTGAATGCCGACGTAATGGTTGTCGTTGCTTACGGGCTACTACTGCCACAGGCCGTGCTCGATATTCCCCGCTTAGGCTGCATCAACGTGCACGCATCGCTGCTACCACGCTGGCGAGGTGCCGCCCCCATCCAACGCGCTATTGAAGCCGGTGATAGCGCATCAGGCGTCACCATTATGCAAATGGATGCGGGCCTGGATACCGGTGAGATGCTGTATGAAGTTCGTACGCCGATCACCTCGCGCACCACGGGCGGGGACTTGCATGATCGGCTGGCCATTCAAGGGGCGAATGCACTGATTAACGTGCTGGATGCGCTGGACAGCAACGATTTAAAAGCAACACCGCAACCAGACGAGGGCGTTACCTACGCCGCTAAGCTCAGCAAGGCGGAAGCCGAGCTGGACTTCCATCAGCCTGCCGAGCAACTAGCGCGCAAAATACGTGCGTTCAACCCGTGGCCAGTGGCTTGGTGCACGTTAGGCAATGATCGCTTACGTTTGTTGATGGCCAGTGTTGAACCAGGTGAGCAGCCTCCCACTACGCCCGGCACACTACTCCAACATGGCGAGGATTACCTGCGCATTGCCTGTGGCGAGCAAGGCCAAGAAGTTCTGTGCGTTAGCCACGCCCAGTTACCTGGTGGTAAAGCGATGGCCGTGCGCGACCTGCTTAACGCCCGTCAAACCCCGTTTACCGTCGGCGCACGCCTTGGGCACGCCACCGCTCATCAAGGAGTTAGTGAATGAGCCAGAATCGCCCACCCAAAGGCGGCAGCGGCCAGGAAGTTCGCGCCGCGGCCGCCCGCGCGCTAGTCCCTGTTTTGACTGACCAAGGCTCGCTAGCCGGGCTAGATGAGCACAGTGTGATTGCCCGCGACCGCAGCCTGTTAAAAGAGCTGTGTTACGGTACTTGCCGACGCTTGCCGCGCCTGGAAGCGTTGGCTGGCGCACTGCTCAAGCAGCCTTTTAAAAAGCGCGATAGTGATGTTCACGCCTTGTTACTGGTGGGAATCTACCAGCTGCTTTATATGCGTATTCCGGCCCACGCGGCGGTTGGTGAAACCGCTGGTGCCGCTCGCCTGCTAGGCAAAGAGTGGGCTACCCGAGTGCTTAACGGCTGCCTGCGCCGCCTACAGCGTGAATCCGAAGCGCTTCAAGCCGCCGTTGACCTAGATGAGAGCGTTGCCCTGGAGCACCCGCCCTGGCTGCTTAATGCGTTACGCACCGCTTGGCCTGAACAGTGGCGTGCCATTGCCGCAGCGAACAATGAACCAGGCCCCATGACGCTGAGAGTCAATCAGCACCACAACGACCGAGAAGCCTATTTACAACAGTTGACTGAGCAGGGACTAAGTGGGCACCTATGCCTACATGCGCCGGATGGCATTACCCTGGATGCACCCTGTGATGTCACCATACTTCCCGGCTTTGAAGAAGGTCATGTCAGCGTCCAAGACGAAGCGGCTCAGCTTTCTGCCGCACTGTTAGGGCCTGCATTAGCCCCCCGCCCAGGCGCCCACGTTCTCGATGCGTGCTGTGCACCTGGCGGTAAAACTGCCCACCTATTAGAGCAGTTTGATATTGCTCTGACGGCCATTGATAGCGACAACCAGCGCCTAGGCCGTGTAGACGATACACTGAACCGCCTAGGCTTAACGGCAGAACTGCAGCATGCTGATGCTACCCAGCAAGACTGGTGGGACGGCGCGCCTTTCGACGCGATTTTGCTTGATGCGCCCTGTTCTGGCACGGGCGTTATTCGTCGTCACCCCGATATTAAAAAACTGCGCCGTAAAGAGGATATTCGCCAGCTCGCTAAGCTACAGCGCCAACTGCTGGATAATCTTTGGCCACTACTCCGCCCAGGCGGTACCTTGCTATACGCCACCTGTTCAGTGCTGCCCGAGGAAAACGCTGAGCAAATCAAGGCATTTCTTGACCGCACGCCCGATGCAGAAGTCACCACGCCAAATGACGTAGCCTGGGGCGAACCGAGTGGCCAAGGACGTCAACTGTTTCCCGCGCAAAGCAGTCATGATGGCTTTTTTTATGCCAGACTAGAGAAGCGTACTGCTTAACATACCGCCCCTACCGGGGTGGTGAACCGATGACAAGGATGGAGACACTATGAGTACTCACACTTATAAGCATATCGAGCTAACCGGTTCTTCTGAAAAGGGAATTGAAGAAGCTGTGCAAAGTGCCCTCGCCAAAGCATCAGAAACCATTCATAACTTACGCTGGTTCGAAGTCACCGACACTCGTGGCCATATCGAGGACGGCCGTGTCGCTCACTGGCAGGTCACGATAAAAGTTGGCTTCACACTCGAGTAATCCCTACCTGCTTTTCAACGGCGGCTGGTTTACACTGGCCGCCGTCTTTATTGCAGCGCACATATCTCTTGCCGAGAACGCGCTGGCGCTTACAACGGAACCGATGCTTAGCAATGAAAATCATCATTCTCGGCGCCGGCCAGGTCGGCGGCACCCTAGCGGAGCACCTTGCCCGCGAGGAAAACGATATTACTGTCGTCGATACCGACGGCGCGAAACTGCGCGAGCTGCACACTAAACTGGATATTCGCACCGTGACGGGCGCGGCTTCGTATCCCATTGTGCTGCGTCAGGCGGGCTGTGAAGACGCCGATAT